>WJKA01000634.1 GCA_014729375.1 Chitinivibrionales bacterium | reverse complement strand
TCCAGGACGTGCGGGACAAGGTCTTCGAGCGGATGATCGCCGAGCGGAAGCAGATCGCCGAGAAGTTCCGGTCCGAAGGACGGGGTGAGGCGCAGCGAATCGCCGGTGAAAAGGAAAAGGAATTGAAACGGATCTATTCGGAGGCATATAAAGAAGCTCAGATGATCAAGGGTGAATCCGATGCTGAGGCGGCAAAAATCTATGCCGCTGCCTATAACAGAGATCCGGAGTTTTACTCCTTTATTAAAACCATGGATCTTTATAAAGAATCGTTCGATTCGACGAGCTCGGCCGTGCTCTCAACAAAGAGTGATTTTCTGAAATATCTGAACAAGTATACCGGCGTGAGGTAAAAAGAAAACCGGAGTGATGGTATACGCCCGATTACCCCGAAACATGGAACAATTCGAATAGCGGTACGTATGTATGTCACCACTCCGGCACCCCGCCACTCCGGTTCCCCGATTTTTTAATCTTCCATTTATACCCGGGAGTTGCCTTGTCCATAGTTGCTGAATTTGCAAAAGAACTTCACGAAAAAGAACCTCCTCAGCCTGCGGGCCAGGTCAGCCCCCTCGACTATCCGTCGAAGGAAGAAAAGCTTTTTGATATCCGTGCTGTAATTTTTGATGTGTACGGAACGTTAATTAATTACTGGCGGCCCGGGTTTACCGATAAAGAAACAAAAAACAGGTCGTTGCTCGAAGCTTTCAAAAAAACTGTTTCATATTTTGACGCAGGACCATACCTGGAAAAAATGAACAGTGGACATCCGGTTGAAATTACTGTTCGCGATTTGTATCACGGATTGATAGCACTGAAGCATGAGCAGGGTAAGGAAAAAGGCGTGGAATACCCTGAAGTCAAGATTGAAAATATCTGGATGATTATCATAATGATGCTAAAGCGGTACGGGTACATTCCTGAAGAGCGCGGTCTTGGAAACGAGCGGCAACTGGCAAAATGCATGGCATACTATTATAACTTTCATGCTATCGGGGGCGGGCTTTTTCCCCGCGTTACAGAATGTCTACAATCACTGAAACGGCAGAATATCATCCTGGGCATCCTTTCAAACGCACAATTTTACACTCCGATAGATCTGACACTTCTTTTCCGGGATCAGAGCCAGGGTGAAATTGATGATTACCTTGAGCTTTTTGATGATGATTTATGTTTTTTTTCATATACGGACGGTATTGCCAAGCCCGGCGGCCACATGTTCCGCAAGCTGTTCGATGTCCTGTATGAATATCACGTCCTTCCTTCACAAACAGTTTTTGCGGGGAATGATTTACTCCTGGACATACACCCCGCGCAGGAAGCGGGAATGCGCACGGCCTTTTTTACCGGGGACAGTAATTGCGCATTTGTTCATGATCTCGGCGGCAGAATTGTGCCTGATATTTCATTTTCTCCCTGGGATGGGCTTTCGTCCCGGATTTCGTTTCACGATAAACCGGGGAACGTGCAATGAAAATTTCTGCAGCGATTAAATTTGTATTTGGTACAGCAGCGATAATTTCAGGGATCGAAATTGAATTTTCACCTGATGAGATTTCCGGTTCCGATGCGATACCATCTGCTCTGGTCCGCACTGCAGAAGATGCATACAAGCTTAACATGCGGGGCCTTGACCTCCTTGAGAGCGGTGATGTTGACGGGGCGCGGCCATTGTTCGAGCAGGCAAAGGAAACCCTTCCGGGCTATACCGATGCGATTAATAATCTCGGTGTGGTGTATTTCAGAAAAGGACAGGTTGCGCGGGCGGAAGCCCTGTGGGAATCGATAATCGAGCAGGATGGAACATATGCACTGGCCTTTCATAATCTGGGGACGCTGGCTTTTTACGAGAAAAAGTATGGGCAGGCACGTGAATACTTTTCCCGCGCGCTCAAGGTCAATAAAACTCTTATTGATACGCATGTCATGCTTGGAAGGATGGCGCTGTCACAGGGAAAGAACCAGGAGGCGCTCAGATATTTCGGCAAAGCCTATTCAATTAACAGCCAGCATAAGGCGGCGTGGGGCTACTATGCATACGGGTTGATCCAGGAAGGAGATACTTCGCAGGCGGTCAGGGTTTTGAAAGAAAACCCCTTAAATCCAGATGCGCTTGACATGTTGGGAACGGTGGGGGCGGTCCGGGGGGATTTGCAGGCCTCGGCCGGATATTTTCGCCGGGCGGCTGAGGCCGGGGCGCGGTCTCCGGTGTTTCTCAAATTAGCATCGGTCTACCTCGATGCGGGCAAGTGCACCGAAGCTCGCGCCGCGGCTGAACGGTATATGGCCGACACTAATGTCCCCGGCGCGGATGCATACCTGACCGCAGGTATTTCAGCGATGGAATGCGGTGATGAAAAAGCGGCTGTCGGCTTTTTTGAGGAAGGGCTTGATAGATATCCGGCAGATGCATTTTTGCGCTATAATCTCGGTAAAGTTTATTTCAGGGTAAAAAAATTCGGCAAAGCAGAAAACCTCCTGGCAAGCATTAAAGATTCACTTCATGATCCTGAGCTGTATTACTTGCGTGCACTTGCAGCCCACAAGCAGAAAAACACGGCGCGTGCACAGGCCCTGGTCAACAAAGCACTTGCGCTTGATAAAAAAGCCCGGTATTTCGATTTACTGGGGGCAATTCATTACGCCACAGGCCGGAAAGAAGATGCAAAGAAGCAATTCAGGAAAGCGCTTTCGCTCAATCCCGGTCTGCAAAGCGCTCAGATAAATCTTTCGCTGGTGGATAAATCATCAGAGGATATTGCCGAAGCTGTCCGACGGGTTGAAAAGGAGCTGAAAGAATGTACGGAAAACTGCACCGGACAGGTGCTGCGGTTGTCGGTACTGTTTTATCATTCCGCCAGAACAGAAAAGGCCCTTCGTATTCTCCGGCAGCTCCCCGCTGCCGACCGGGATGGGCGGGTTTATAAAACAATGGCACTGTATTGCCGGGATTTAAATGATATCGAAGGGGCAATCGAGCTTCTGGAAAAGGCCGGAAGCAGGTTTGGTGCCGAGACGGCAACAGAACAAGAATTGGCCGAATTGTACCTGCTGGCGGGAAAATACAATCAGGCTATTGAAACGCTTACTTCGCTTCTTGGCAAACCGGACAATACAGTGTGGAGAATCCTGTATCAGATCGGCTATGCCTATATGAAACAGAATGATCTTCAACGGGCGAAGCATTATTTCCAGAAGAGTTTTGATGCTGGCGGGGAACCTGTTGCCGCACAAAGCCTTCTTGCCTATGTACTTAACAAGATGGGTGATGAATCTTCTGCACAGGCCCTGTGGAAACAAAGCTTGAGCAAGGACCCGGAAAATCCCGTACTGGCAATAAATATGGGCCTTGCACGGGAGAAACAGGGCGATTATTCCGAAGCGCTTCGCTACTATGAAAAGGCGCGTGCTCTTCAGAAAGACAATGAAACGATATGGATAAATATCGGCAATGCATATGCCGGCCTGAAGCAATATTCCCGTGCATTTGATGCATATTCCCGCGCATTGCAGTCTGAAAAAAGGGAAACTGCTGCATTCAATATTTTCACCCTGGCACGCAAACTCAAAAAAAAGGACAAAGCCGCTGCAATGCTCGAATTATTGAAACAGGAATTTCCCGGGGCCGACAATACACACCGGGCCCGGGGTGAGGCGGCCCTACTGGAGGGTGATACTGTCGCTGCGCTCACGGCATTAGCATCGCTGCGTGAATATAATGCTGATGACCATGTTCTGCTTGGAATGATACATTCGGCCCGTGGAGATAACAATAAAGCGGTTGAGCATATGGAGAAGGTCCCCGATACGGACCTGTATTCGAAACAGAGGAAAGTAATTGCCGCGCAGACAGCTTTTACTTCCGGAAATTACGGACGCGCACTTAATTTATGGAAAGAACTCGCCGACACATCGTTCGGCATACAGTACAATATGGGTATGGCCGCGCTCAAAACCGGGCAACACCGGCTTGCGTATGATATCGCCGGGAAACTGGCTGCACGTGCTCTGGCCGCCGACCGTGCCGATGTCTGGCGTCTTGCCGGCAATGCGGCATTGGGACTTGAAAACTGGGACAAGGCCGCAAAGTGGTATTCCAGACTTGCAGAAGTTATCCATAATGATCCGGTTGTTCATTATAACATGGCCGTTGCCGCCTACAACCTCGGGGAGATAGATGAAGCCTGGAAATATTATGAGAAAGCACGGGCACTAAAACCCTCACTGAAAAACAGCGATATTGAAAACCGCTACGCGGCGGCCGGGGAGGCAGAGAAACCGGAATTAATGGTTGTTATTGATTCACTTGACGATCTTTATAATGAGGCGCTGGTGCTGCAGAGTCAGGACAAAACAGCGCGCGCCGAGCAGATATATACAAAGATTGTACAGGCAGACAGCGCGCATACGCGGGCCTGGAACAATCTCGGTGCGATATATGCTGCGCAGGGAGAACTCGATAAAGCAGAGAAATGTTATCTGAGCGCGTTGGACAACAATCACGACCTTCCGGAAGCATACGCTAATCTTGCAAATATTTATCTGGCACTGGATAAAGTATCGGATGCTAAAAGATGGGTATTCAAGGGCCTCCACTACCATCCCGAGAATGAACTGCTGCGGCAGATGGAACATGCAGTTGACAAAAAGATGTCACACTAAATTCCCATCACGTGTATTGCCTGATTTATTTTCAGTGCATTCTGTACGCGTTTTTTGAGTGGGCGCGTTCATCATGATTTGCATTTTACAATTC
>WJKA01000633.1 GCA_014729375.1 Chitinivibrionales bacterium | reverse complement strand
GTTACCTTGCACTTGAATACGGCCGGCAAAACAGGGCTGATCTGCAAAGGGGCACCTTCGAAAACGCCTGGAATTTTTCCCGCTGGTTTCTGGGAGCTAATTTCAACTCTTTTTCGGTTACTGATATTATTGCCGCGGATGAACGGGGGATTTCCACCGGCCCGCGCTTTTCGTGGCAGCAAACACACCTTCACCTTGCAGCAGGATTTAATAAAGATGATTTCACCGCAGCGATATTGCTGACCGGTGCCCAGGACAAGCTTGCAGGTTACACCGCCTACGGACTGGGAATAAGTCTCGGTGCAACCTATGGCATCATCCCGGAAAAACTGACTGTCGGACTTGCCGGATTCAATATCACCGAAGCCTCCGACGACCTTCGGACAACAACCGGTATGCTTGAAGAAACCAGTGGATTCGGTCGCGGCGCCGACTTTCCGATGAGCGGCCGTGCGGGTGTTTCATGGATCGACACGCTTGAAAGTATCCCCTGGTCTGCCGCACTGGATGTTACCTATCGTGAAGTAAACGGGATGATTATGGTCCCTGCGGGAATCGAGGTGTGGCCTGTCAAGCCGCTTGCGGTTCGCATCGGTAAAAGATTCGGCCATGATACCGAGTTGATCAATTTCGGCATGGGACTTACCGTTTCGCCGCTGAAATTCGATCTCGCATTTGTTATCCCGCGCCTTGTTTCCGATATCGAATTGAAATGGCTCATGGGACTGACCTATACCCTTACGCCCGAAAAGGAAAAAATCACACCCGGAAAATCATCACCCCCCAAACAAAAAAAGATATTCAAAAAGAAAAAATCGGGCGGAAAATCATTGACGCCCAAATCCGGCACGGTTTCTCCAACGCTGCAAAAAAGTGAACCCGACACTGCATCACAAGATACAGCCCCTGAAAAAAATCAAGAGCAAGACGAGGCAGCGGCTGCGGAAAAACAGATTGATACGGACACGGAAACTGCTATGCCGCCCGACGATACAGCAAAGACTGGAGAAAACGAGCACGAAATCGTCGATGAAATAAAAGACAGTGATGAGCTTGTTGCTGAGGAACCGACGGAAAAAAAACAGGCAGACAAATCTCCCCGGGAATCATTCTCACCAGGAAATACCAGTCCTGGCACCGACTCTTCTGGTGTCGCAGCACCTGAAGAATAATACAATTTTATCGCTGTTACCTCAGACAGAACATCAGAACAATTCTCTAAAACCTTGTTATCCTTGATGTTCCAAAAAAAAATCGTTTAAAAATAGCTTTTTTTAAACATTAATGATATAGTATATTTAAATGCTATTTTCAGATAGTGCATTTTTTCCAAATTAAGCAGGGCCGTCACATGAATTTTTCAAGTTTTTTTTCCAACAATCTGGGTATTGACCTGGGTACAGCCAACACATTGATTTATGTCAGTAATCGGGGGCTTCTTATTGATGAGCCTTCAGTGGTAGCGCTCGACAAAAACTCTAAAAAGGTTGAAAAAATCGGTCTTGAAGCCAAGCGGATGCTTGGTCGCACGCCTGGCGAAATTGAAGCAATCCGTCCTATGAAAGATGGAGTCATTGCCGATTTTGATCTGGTCGAGCAGATGTTAAAATATTTTATCAAGAAGGTACAACGTTCTCCTTTTTTCATTCGTCCCCGCGCGGTAATTGGTGTTCCTTCGGGCATAACAGAAGTAGAAAAACGGGCGGTAAAAGACTCTGCGGAAAGTGCGGGAGTCCGGGAGGTATACCTTGTTGCCGAACCAATGGCATCCGCAATCGGTATGGACATTCCGGTTGAAGAGCCCTCCGGCAACATGGTGGTGGACATTGGCGGTGGGACTGCGGAGATTGCAGTACTGGCGCTTTCCGGGATGGTATGTGACATGTCGGTCCGCATTGGTGGTGATGAGATGGATGAAGCGATTGTTTCGTATTTGAAAAAAACCTACAACCTGCTTGTGGGCGAAAGCACTGCGGAGCTGATAAAGATCGAGATCGGGTCCGCCTTTCCGCTTGAGGACGAGCTTGAGATGGAAGTCAAAGGCCGGGACCTTGTTGCCGGAATACCCAAAACGTTGCGTATTACATCGACGGAAATCCGCGACGCGCTCAACGAGCCGGTCTCCACGATTGTTGAGGCTGTCAAGCAGGCGCTGGAGCAGACGCCGCCCGAACTCTCCGCAGATATCCTTGACAAAGGAATTGTTATGACCGGCGGCGGCTCTCAGCTCAGAGGTCTTGACGAGCGATTGCGGCAGGAAACAAATCTTCCGGTAAACGTCATCGATGAGCCCTTGACATGCGTTGCGCGCGGTGCATTGAAAATTATTGAGAATCTGGAAAAATATAAAACCGTGCTGTTCGAATCGCGGCGTTCCCGGTAAGGTGAATCAAAATGCCTTCGTAGCAAAGTAGCGTTCAATGCTCTGGATTTTTCAATTCATTTATCGGCATCACACACTCTCATCACTCTTTCTCACGGTTATCCTCAGCCTCTGGATGCTTTCACGCTCTCTCGATCAGCAGCAACGGCTTTCCCGTACATTGATGTTTTCTCTGTTCTACCCTTTCCAGTATGCGACCAGCATGACCGGCCGCATAAAAAATGTTTTTGCAGAAAACAAAAAGCTCCGTCATCAGGTAGCCGAACTTGCCGTACGCAACGCGGAACTTGAAGAATATTCTGCAGAAAACGCACGGCTTAATAAATTGCTGTCTTTCAAAAAGGACTCCCCGTATTCTCTGAAAGCCGCCCATGTCGTAATCAGAGAACCGTCATATCAGATGCGAAGCATAGTCATTGACGCAGGGAAAGAGGACGGGGTGCTGCAATTCATGCCGGTGGTAACCCAGGATGGGATTGTCGGAAAAGTAACCCAGGTTCTTCGCAACCTGAGCCTTGTGCAACTGATCAAAGATCCTTCTTGCAGGACTTCGGTGATGATCAAACCAAGCCGCGCGGTGGGGATTTTGGAAACCGATGAAGGTGACCGGTATTACATACGCCTCAGGAGCCATGAAGATGTTGCGGAGAACGATACAATTATAACCTCGGGCCTTGGTGGAATTTTCCCTCCGGGATTGAATGCCGGAAAGGTTGATCTCATTGCAAAAGACAAAAATCCGTTGTTCAAACGGGTGTACATAAAACCATTTGTAAACTTTGACCGCATCGAGGAAGTTTTTGTTATTCTGCTTCCCCCCCAATGGTCTGCGTTTCAGAGCGAAAAGGATTCGCTGATAACAGAGGAATGATGTCAACCGTACTTAAGTGGATCGCTGTTTTCATTTCCTGTCTTGTTCTTCAGAGCACCCTGATGAATGCGGTCTCAATTCTGGGTATCACCCCCGATGTGACAGTGATTGCGCTGTTTCTCCTGGCAATCAACCACGGTTCGCTTGCAGGATTGTATGCAGGATTTTTGCTCGGCCTTTCACAGGACCTCTATTCCCCCTCAATACTCGGCCAGCAGGCACTGGCGAAAACGCTTGTCGGTGCTGCAACAGGTTTATTCAACGTAAAAGTGATGAGAACCGACCCGCTTCTCAGAATGTTTCTGCTGCTACTGGCTTTTATATTTCATGACAGCATTTTTCTCATTGCTTCAGTCATAAAAAACTCCAGTTCATTGTCATTGCTTGGTAAAGAATTAATAACTGAGACAATTCCTCGTAGTCTTTATTCAATGCTTCTTCTGCTGCTGCTATATGCATGGAGCTATTTTGTTGCACCATTTTTTAAAAAATGAGCGAAATCAATGCCCCGAGGTTCACGAGTCCAGGACGACCAACAGGAACGCAGCTATAAAAGCCTGATACTTTCAGGTGCAATTGCTGTTTTCTTTTTCATTTTGATTGCCCGCCTATTTATGGTCCAGGTAATTCAGGCGGAAACGAATATAAAGCTTTCAAAAGAAAATCGCATGCAATTACGGATTCTTCAGGCGCCCCGGGGGCAGATATTTGACCGGAACGGCAATGCACTTGCCCGAAACAGACCATCATATTCTCTCTGCATCCTTCCATATCAGGTGAAAAACCGGAATAAGCTTGTCGAAAAGCTGCTGAAAATCACCACCAGAAAAAATGAACGGATTTTCAAAGAAAGCAGCGAATTGATTGCTCGATTACAAAAAGCGGCCTATCGTCGTTTCGATGCCACGCGGATAAAAGAAGACATTCCCATGGAAATTACCAGCATTATTGAGGAGCATTCCATGGAACTGCCCGGGATTATCACCGAAATTGAGTCGCGGCGGGAATATCCACTGGGACCGGCCGCATTTCACGTGCTCGGATATATGGGTGAAATTCCTGAAAAGCATTTTGATTCATTGAAAGGACAGGGCTATCATTACGGAGATGTTATCGGCAAAGCCGGTTTGGAATATCAGTATGAAGATGTTTTCAGAGGGGAATCAGGCCAGGAGTACGTGGAAGTCAATGCATACGGCAAACGGCTGGGTGCAATAGAAAACATGCCGCGCAAAGAACCTGATCCCGGCTATGATGTGTACCTTACCCTGGATGCTGATTTGCAGCAACTGGCATATGATGAATTTCCCGACTCGCTTCGCGGCTCGGTTGTCATGCTCAATCCCCGTAACGGCGAAGTCCTCTGTATGCTCAGCAATCCCTCAGCCGATCCCAACATTTTTTCCATGGCAACCGGTTTGCGAAGCAAGCAATGGGCTGAAATAGCGACCGACCCCGACCTCCCTCTTAACAACAGGGCAATCGGCGGCACATATACTCCCGGATCAACCTTCAAGCTGGTAAGTGCAGCCGCCGGACTCGCAAGTGGAGAAATCACTGCAAAATCGCGCATGCCGCGAGCATGCACCGGCGCGTACCGATTCGGAAACCGTGTCGCACATTGCTGGTATTCCAAGGGGCATGGAAGGCTTCGTCTGCCGGATGCCGTCAAGCTTTCGTGCAATATTTATTTCTATCAACTGGGTTTGAAACTTGGCAGCATGACTATCAGCAAATATGCTCATCGCCTGGGCCTGGGTGAAAAAACCGGCATCGACCTTCCCGGAGAGCGGTCCGGATGGATATGCAATGAAGAATCATACAATGTGCGGCACAAGGCGCGCGGGTGGCAATGGACACGGGGGATTGTGCTTGACGTTGCTATAGGACAGCAGCATATTGTAACGCCGCTGCAACTTGCATGCATGATCGGCGCCCTGGGAAACGGTTCCGACCTGTATACTCCCTTTCTTGTCAAAGAGTGGCGTACAGGAAGCGGTATTATGGTAAAACAAATATCACCAAAAACCAAGAGTTCGCCGGACCTGGATTCCGCTACTGTTGCAACTATGCGAAAAATAATGGAAAGTGTTGTAAACCCCGGAGGTACAGGATGGCGTTCGGCAGTGCCCGGAATCCCTGTCGGTGGAAAAACAGGAAGTGCGGAATGGAAAAAAGGCGAAAAAACTCACGCCTTGTTTGTTGCCTGCGCGCCGGTTTACGATCCAGTTGTCGCGATTGCAGTCGTCGTTGAAAACGCCGGTCACGGCGGATCAGTCGCAGCCCCCATCGCCGGAAAGCTGCTTCGATATTATTTCGAGCACAAAGACGAAGGTGCCTCGCTTGTCAAGCAATATACAGCCCGGAAAAACAACGCGGAGTAATTGCATTTATGCCTGAACTGGAAAAAAAAGGTGGCTTTGATTTTTCATTTTTCTTTACCGCTGTCATTCTCTGGATACTGGGCGTTCTTTTAATATACAGTGCAACACACATTCACGAGACAGGACCGCTGGCCGGTGTATCGCGAAGTCAGATTATCTGGGTCACGATGGCAATTGTTATCGTCCTTGTTATTGTTTCTATCCCGACTGTTTTTTATTATACATTCTCCTATGTTTTTTATGGCTTGTCCCTCCTTCTCCTTGTGTATGTCGGCTTCATGGGTACTGCATCCAAAGGAGCCGAGCGGTGGATTGCTCTGGGTTCGATTAAACTTCAGCCGTCGGAATTTGCAAAAATCGGTCTTCTTCTCGCACTTGCCCGCTATCTTTCAACAAAAAAAATCAGTCTCGAACATATTTCATCATTTCTGGTCCCAATTATCTTGATTGCCGTACCCTTTGTCCTGGTACTGAAACAACCCGACCTTGGTACCGCGCTGGTTTTTTGCGCCATGTCGCTTCCTTTGTTTTTCTGGGCCGGTTTATCGCTTATTGAAATTTTTTTTCTGGTTTCTCCCGGAATATCGCTCACATTATCAGCAATACCGCTTATCCTGGCGTTCGGGACCGACCAGACTGCCGGTATTGCAGGCTCTATTCCATGGGGAATATTTTTTCTGATTCTGTGCGCGGTTTTGTATTTTACCCGTCCGAATATGATAATCCTTATTGGCATTGTTGTGCTCAACCTATTTACTGCAGGAGTTACCACCCTGGTCTGGAATTCATTTTTACAAGATTATCAGAAAATGCGGATAATCAGCTTTATCGACCCGCAACAGGACCCTGCCGGCGCTGGCTACCAGGTAATCCAGTCAAAAGTTGCCATAGGATCGGGGCATTTATTCGGAAAAGGGTATCTGAAAGGGACACAAACCCGTCTCTCCTTTCTCCCGGAGCAGCATACAGACTTCATTTTTTCTGTTCTGGGCGAGCAATTCGGCTTGATTGGATGCACAGGTGTCCTGATGCTGTTTTTATTTCTCATAATACGGGGATACCTGACAACACGGGCAATCAGAAACAGATTTACAAACCTTTTAATTGTCGGATCAGTATCAATCATCGGTTTTCATATATTTGTTAACATTGCCATGACACTGGGAATGATGCCGGTTACCGGCCTCCCGCTTCCGTTTCTAAGTTACGGAGGATCGTTTACGTTTACACTTGCGATTCTTGTAGGATTTATATTAAATGCACGCGTCAGCAGGCAGGATTTTTAAAGAAAGGACTATTGATGCACCCGACTCTTTTCCATATATTTAATTTTCCAATTCATTCATACGGTTTCATGCTTGCCCTGTCATTCCTGTTCGGGATCTGGCTCTCATCTCATCGCGCCAGAAACAAGGGGCTGGATCCGAATGTGGTCACCGATGTAGGTTTTTATGTTATCCTTGCGGCAATTATCGGTGCGCGGCTGTATTATGTATTGCTTCACTTTGAAGAGTTCCAGGGAAATATTTTAAACATTTTCAATCCGGTACAAAACGGCTGCCAGAATCTCGGTATCGGCGGACTTGTCATGTATGGCGGATTTATCGGCGCCATAATTGCAGGAATACTGTACTTTAACATTAAGAAGCAACCGTTCCTTCCCTATGCCGATGCCATTGCACCCAGCCTGGGATTCGGTATTTTCCTGACCCGTATAGGATGCTTTTTAAACGGGTGCTGTTATGGTGCTCCTGTAGATTCGGCAATCGGTGTCGAGTTCCCTCCCGGCTCGCCGGCAGGTGCATACCAGCGGGAAATCGCACAAAAAATGTCGCTGGAACTCGGTCACTCGGTCGAGCATGTAACACTCTGGCCTTCCCAGTTGTTCCTTTCCGCCGGGGGATTGACCATTGGCATAATTATTCTCCTTGTCGGAAGTAAAAAGATATTTACGGGATTTCAATTTTATCTTACCGGGATACTTTATTCCATCCTCAGGTTCGCTGTTGATTTTACGCGATATTATGCTCCTGATGAGAAAGTCGGTATTCTCAGCCATAACCAGATTGTCTGCATCGCGCTTTTTCTGATTTTTACCGGCCTCATTCTCAAAAACACCCTGTTTCAGGAACAAGCTCCCGGGCCGGTACCTGCTGAAAAGGAGCCTGCAAACAGCTCACCGGAACAGCAATCAGAAAATATCCCTGAAACAGAAAACAGCGGGCAGTCGAAATCCGGAAAAGAAACGGATTAATCCCCCCGGAATCAGCAGCACGAGAGAAAGCGTGGATTAGAAATGAAAAGCAAGCAATCCATTCCTTCATCGTCTGGAAACAAAACAGGTTGGTCAATAAATTCCGGGCATTCATCAACTCCTCCGGCCGTGTTCCAGACCATTTTTTGCAAAGCATATACCAACGCGCGCAATTTTGTTTTTCCACCGTTGTGCATTGTCTGCAGTGAACCTGTTGCAGAAACGAGCAGATGGTTTTGCAGTGAATGCCTTGTCAAGCTTGAAGAAAACAACTCCGGTCGCGATGCCTGTCCGCACTGCTCTCAGAATCTGAACGTGCGTTCGTGCACCTGCGATATTGTATGGGACAATCCCTTTGAAAGGGTATTCTCACTTTTTGATTTTGACAAAGTTGTGCAATGTATTGCACACAATATCAAATACAGAGGCAAAAGCAGGCTGGCATTTGATATCGCGCGGGTATTTGCCTGCAAAATTCCCAGTGACTTTGCCGCTGACGCCGATATAATAATTCCCATTCCACTCCACCCTTTCCGGAAAATGAAACGGGGATACAACCAAGCGGAGTTCCTTGCCCGGGGCTTCACCCATAAACGTTACAACAGCCACACTCTTCATACCGGCCTGCTCACCAGGACCCGTCACACAAAATCCCAGACCAGGCTTGACAAAGAACAGCGGCGCACCAACCTTAAGGGCGCATTCAAAGTTCCTGCAAAAAAGTCAGACGCGCTGAAAAACAAAAATGTTATTCTTGTCGATGATGTTGTCACGACCGGTGCGACAACCGGGTATTGCGCTGAGGTGCTGCTTAAGGCGGGAGCTGCATCGGTGAGGGTTTTGAGTCTGGCCCGGGACTAGCGGCACTGTAAAATCTTCCTCGTCCCGCTATGCTGAGTTTATCGAAGTATCGTCCTTCATCCTCGATTCTTAAGGAAGGATATTGATATACAAGAATGGTGTACAATATCCTGAATTCCGCAATTCAAGATTGCGCAACAGCTTACGCGTAGCGCCGTAATTCAACTGCGGAATTCAGGATAATAGTGCCGAATTATGGAGTAGGATTATTGGTCAGGAAAATGGTCCCAGCGTCCAAATGCGGATTGGGAATTAAAATCCGCATTTGCCTGGCCCCGAACCCTTGAATTGGTTGAAATTCTCCATCCGAAATTGCATACTTTATTCCGGAATGTTATTTTATTATGCCTGAAAAATTCGGAGGACTAGCATAATTGGTAATGCAGCGGTCTTGAAAACCGCCGTCCTTTGGACTTGGGGGTTCGAGTCCCTCGTCCTCCGCCATTGAAAATACAAGCAGTTTTACTCATTCACCGTGAACCGGCTTTTTTCGTTTCATTCACTGAACGATGTGCGCTGAGATTAATTAAAGATGTTTTTTTTCACTGCAGACACACATTTCAACCACCATCCTGTATCCTATTCAAAGAAAGTCAAAATCATGGTCCTTTTCGCACGCACGCAAACACGACACGGTCCTTCACAAAATACGAGGCGACATGAATAAAAGCTAGTCTTTCCCCAAAAGCGCGGAAATCGTCTCAATCAATAAATCCATACGCTTGTACGCCAAAATCCTTTTCAATCGCACGTGCTTCGGAAGCCGTATAACAGAAGCACGCCAGGTATTTTTTGGAAATTGCGTGCAGCCCGAAATCACCTTTGAACCGATATTCCCGTTCCTGACGCCAGTCGGTGATTTCCCCACGGGACTGGAGAAGGTAGTGGTTTTCTTTCTCTACGGATGGCACATTTTTTCGTGAATAATAAATAACCGGTTTAATCCCGAGTTTCAGAGCGTGTTCCTTTTTTATCCCGATACCATACGGCTCAAAGGACATCATGCGGTACCGGGCCCGCCATCGCATCAAGGGAATTATCTCAACCGGCGGTATGTCTGAGAATGACACCGTGGGAATTTTATCCTGCATGTGTTTTGACGTTGCGCAGATCAGTTTGTACTCAAGAATATTGCGCAGGGAAAAAAATGCACTCCGGGGATAGCGTTCCGAATCGAGGATATCATTGTAATAATCGAGCTTCCTCTCGGTAGGCCATGCGGTATTTGATGATCGGGTCCAGTGGATACTATATGGAATATCGCACTGCACAATTGATTCAGACACATGGCTCCCCTGCACGTGGTAATGAACCGGCCCTGTTCTCTTTTCGTATTCTATCCGGAATCTGTCAATAACAGGTTTCCCGGATTCAGCGCTCCGGTGGAGCAATTGCTCCATACCGCCTCTGGTGCGGATTGATACGGGAACAAGAATATCGGCTTCAGCCACAAGTGCGCGGTCCCGGAGGGCCGGCAATGATTGTATCTCCTGCCCGATGCCTTCAGGAACAAGCGGAACAATGCGCACCGGTTTTCTGAAAAGGTCGAACTGCTGCTGCACATAAATACTTTTTTTTTCAAACATTTCCCGATCCGGCGCGGGTACAATGCATGTAAAACTGAGTTTTTCGCGCAATGCAGCGGCAATCTGGAGTTCCCAGGTTTGCATGCCCACCGAAGTGAGCAATTGCAGGTTATTCTCTTTGATCCATGCAACCGCGTCCACAACTTTTTTAACCCACCCGGTCTGCGCACACGGCCTGAGCGGCTGGCGGGACAGCAGGATTGCAGCAGTGGATTTCATGCAATCAAATATAGGTTATTATCTGTCCCTCAAACGGTTTCATTGCAATAAATACGCAAGTAAATTATTTTTCCCCACGGAATAAGAGTGGGAATTTGCAT
>WJKA01000632.1 GCA_014729375.1 Chitinivibrionales bacterium | reverse complement strand
ATCCTTCTTTCTACTGCACAATAATTTTTGTTCGCACTATGCAGGTTGTTCCGCTGCAAAGTTCTGTAAAATAGTAGCCCCGCGGCAGTAAATCCAGTGGGACGGCACGTCTGCCGTCGAGTGACGCCCGTTTTCGTATGCGACCGGCCGGGTCGACGATACGAAGATGCATTCCCTTTACGGGGATTCCGTCAATGCGCAACATCCGCTCGCCGAAAGCATACTTCAGAGATATTCGGCTCCGATCAAGATGCGTATTAGCCGAAATTGTCTGTCCGCTGCGGTCAATGGATACCGCCGTGCCGGTATAGGTGACCGTAGCATCCGCGGAAGTTGTATCACGGGCAATGCCGTGATCGGGTGCGACCCACACGATATTAAAGGTCCTTTCCTGCAGCATACCCGGAAAAGTCCCTGAGCGGGAACCGATTGTCACCTTTTGTGATGATTCATCCCAGGTTATCGGAATTTCGGCATAGCTGCCGGTTTCGTAGTTGTAATTATCCCACTCGTCTTCGTAAAGCGTAACGCTGCCGTTGGCTCCCGGATAAATCCGGAGTTCTATTGGATCGGCGGGTTTTTCGGTTGTCCACTGTATGCCCGGTCCCATCGGAATAACCGCGCCTTCACGGACATACAAGGGTATCCGCTCGATCGGCGCCTGTGCGGTAATGGTCCGCCCGCCGCTTTGCGTCTCTCCGGTCCAGAAATCGACCCAGTTTGTGCCGGATGGAAGATAAACGCTCCGTTCCACCACGCCCGAATCCACAATGGGACACACCATAATATCCCCGAACATGAATTGATCGGAAATATCGTATGTGTTGTTGTCCTGCATATAATCGAATACCAGCGGACGCATAATGGTGTAATCCTTATCGGTAACCATCCATGCCATCGAGTAGATATAGGGTATCAGCCGATAGCGCAGTTTGGTGAATTCGGCGGTAATCGCCATGGTGGCATCACCGAAAATCCACTGTTCGGTCGGCAACTGACCGTGTACCCGGAAAATCGGGCAGAAGGTGCCATACTGGAACCATCGGGTCCATAATTCACGATATCCCGCAGTCTGCCATGAACGGGAATCGAAATATCCTCCTATATCGGTAGTCCAGTACGGTAATCCTGAAACACAATAATTAAGTCCCCCGGGAACCTGCTCTTTCAGAACACTCCACCGTGGATGAATATCGCCCGACCAGACAGCGCCCGCATAGCGTTGCATGCCGGCAAAGGAAGAGCGCAGCAACATATAGACCCGTTTTTCGGAAGTCACGGTACGTTGACCATTGTAAATATTTCGCGAATGAAAAAGAGGGTATGAATTATAAAATTTATCTACCGGTCCCTCAGCGGTTGTTCCACTCCACCCATACTCCGGTTCAACCCCGTCACACCACCAGGCGTCAACCCCTTTACTGAACAAGTGGTCATTTAAAAAGGACCAATATAACGCCCCCGCGTCTTCATCAATTGGATCATACACACATCCCCGAAGATTGCAGTTAACGATATACCCATTGTTGTCCATCTGTGTGTAATGATTCCCGCAATTCCTGCTGAAATGAGGCCAGATGGAAATTTTGAATTTTGCCCCCAGATCGTGAATCGTATCGATCATCCCTTCGGGATCGGGCCAATTACTTGGATCAAATTCAAAGGATCCCAGACCATCGGGAGCACTCATCATCGGTGTCCAGTAATAAAAATCGCAGACAATATTATCCACCGGTATTTCCCGGCTACGGTATTCCCGAAGTGCATCGAGCAATCGCGCTTGATCCTGATATCGATTCTTGGACTGCCAGAAGCCGTAGGCATATTTGCCGAAAAGCGGTGCAGAACCGGTCAGGGTCCGGTATGCTCCGACGATGCGGTCGAATGAAGGACCGTACATGAAATAATAATCGAGTGCCTGATCCGGTGTATAGTCTATGGAAAATTTCAGCGGCGCGGTTTTATTCATTTTACTGTATGTATGCAACAGAACCCCATATCCCCGGGTTGAAAGAAACACCGGAATCGGCTCTTCTGTCTGGTACTGCACCATGGAAATGTCTTCATCCCGCTGGTTCATGCTACCGTTGCGCCATTGCCCGAAACCATATATTCCTTCATCGGAAGGGGATTCGAACTCAATTTCGGCATTCCGGCTTCCAAGGGAGCGACTTCCGCTTTTCTCGGCCAGAACGACTGTCCCGCCTGAAGCAAAGCGTACCACGCCGGTGCTTTTATCAACAGACGCCGTTATGTCGCCCGTTGTCAGTGAAACATCATTTGACGTTTCCTCAGTATTCCACCCGCCCCCTGTTGACGGGCCGGTGACAATGAGATGCCCCTGGGCCGGCGGTATCGTTGACTGCGCTGTGTACACCACCCGAATAATATTCTCCCCGAAAACCTCGAGTTTCAGGTTTTTACCCGAAGAAAGCGAAAGAATAATCCCGTCGGACTCCTCCTGCCACGATTGGACCGATTCCTGACCAACAATTAATCCTGCGAGCGAGAAAATCATCAAAAATGCGATCACGCTGCATCGTTTCATCGTTATCCTCCTTTTAGTGTATAATATTGCGGTTGGAACAATATCGTTGGTTTCCATATTTTATCTTTAGTACAAGTATAAGCAAAACAGCTTGCATCGGCCAATATTTCTATTGCATAATATTGTTAACATGTTGTCTGATATTGCTCACACAGATAATCCGGTCCACCTGCTCTCTTTCTGGAGGATATTCCCCCGTCCGTGGTGGAAAAACAGTCCTGCCAACCACGAGTATCATGAACTCATGGTTATTTTCGGGGGTACACTCATTCTCCGGGGAGTAAAAGAAAAACGAGAATCTCGTCATTCAACAGGCGAAATACTGCTCTATCCAAAAGGATGGCGTCATCAGGAACAGGCTGAGCCGAAAAGCCCCACCGATTCGATCTGCTTTCAGTTTTACGGTCCTGATTTCGGGAGCCGGCCGTTGCCGGTGCATGATACGGCCGGACAAATCCGGATGATGAGCAGGTTTCTCTTTGATGCCCGGGATGAATACTCCCGTTTGACAAATTTGCGGGAGGCCTATTTTCTGGCGATCTATGAAGAATTCCTTCGGCTTCGTGAAGCAGGAGACATTCCCGCAATAGTACAGAAAGTACACTCTTTTATCGACAACCACATTGAGGAAAAGATATCTCTTGACCGACTGGCCGGCCACTGCAATCTGAGCAAATATTACATGATTCGTCAATATAAAAAGTTGACCGGCGCTACGCCGGGTGAAGAAATCGCACGGCGACGGATCGCCTATGCCCGTTCCTTAATTACCACCACCGACCTTCCGCTCAAAGCAATTGCCCGGAAATGCGGGCTGGCCAATGCGCAGCATCTTTCACATTTGTTCCGGAGAGCGTATAATTCGACACCTGCGCAATTCAGGATAGACAATACATAATTTCTTTCGCTCTTGAACTGAATGATATTTATTTGCAGAACATCTGATGATGAATACTGCCGCGCACGCTCAGTGCAAGTTCCGAAATTCCATGCTATGCTGATTTAGCATACCGATGTTGCATACAAGTATACGAACCATGCACAAATAGCAATAATTTCTTCTTAATCTCATCTGCTTTAGCGGGTAAATTAGTAACAAGGGCAGCAAACAAAGGATAAATTCCGACAAGAAATTATTTCACAACTACACCTGTAACAAGGAGTTAACAGTATGTTTACCCTCACTGCGCTGAAACGATGCAGACAAATGGTCCTTCCGATACTGCTTATGCTGATTGGCTCTGTATCCGCTCAAACCTTCACGCAAAAAGGTGATGTCTGGTGGACCAACTTTAATGGCGTTATCTGGGGACTTTCGATGAAACGTACAAGTCAGTCTGTTGACAAAATCAAATTGTATAATCCTGCAGACGGCGTTGTGCTTGCTGCAATCGGCGATACCATGAAAGTGAGTTTCTATTTTGCCGACGACAATCCCTGGAATCTTGGTATTGATATCAGACCCACGCGCTACAGGGATCCCAGTTGTACAGGCGGTTCCTGTCGCGGTGCCTATCCGGGAACGCTTCCGTGCTATGATGCCTCTGATGCCTGGTGTCGCTCGAATTTCTGCTTATCGTTTGCCTCGGAGCAGATGAATATGCCGCCCAAGCCCTCGGGATCAGGCAATATCGATATGACATTCTATTATCCGCTCCCGCGATCTATCTGCGACCAGGATATGATGCAATATGACTCTCTCTGGTTTATCGCTGGTTCCTATGATCATCGAAAATACGAGTTTTTCATGCTGAAAATGGATCGCGGTGGAGCAACCGATGCCAGGTCATCCGCAATTGCGGCCATAAACAGCAGTCCGGTCCAAGCGGCTATAGAACGCAACGGCGTTACATTTGAAACAGCTTTCTCCAGGCCCTTTACAATAAGCATAATGGATCTTCAGGGGCGCAAAATTATTAAACGCATTTGCCCGCCATCCACCCGCACTGTACGGGATTTGCATATTCCTGCCCAATGCGGGATACTCGAGGTGCAATCAGAATTCGGTATCCATTGGCAGCGATATTCGATATATTAGGGCTAAATTTCATTAGTTGTACCAAAGATATAAGCAAGCCTGGGGATTACCACGTGGCAATCCCTCTTTTTTGCTCATTTGTGTAATCGCTGCGCAGTTGCGCATGCCGGCAGGTTCTATGGTTCGGCTGTAAAAATGCGATTGTAAATTTGCCCGGATTTATTCCGGCAAAAGGCAAGCGCCCGGTTGCCCGGGAATATTTTTACGGCTTGAGAATCTTTTTATGATAGTACCGATTTCCATCTGTAATCATCATAACATAGCAGCCACGCGATAACTCTTCCGGAAGCAGTATCCGGTTCGTGCAGGGAGCGATATGCACCACCCGGCCGCTCATGCCTGTAAGAAGCAGCATGGTTTTCGGACCCGATGCAAGCCCGCTTCCCTTGAGTATGATTTCACGTCCTTTCAGCATGATCGGATACGAATCGTCTGCGGGTACGACAGCCCCGGGATCATGAGCCACCGAAATAGTCGGCAGGTTCTCTTCCTGTGTATTGAAAACAGTGATATCATCTGCCATGAAGTCCCCGTGCTCTTCGGTTTTCACCAGCTTGATATATCGTGCCTGCTGCGGAGCGAACCACGCTAATGTCAACCCTCTCCATCCGCAGTTCAATGTCGATGAGTCGCGGTAAAAGACCGGTTGCCCCCAGTCTGCGCCATCCTGCGAAACCGATACGCTTATGTATGCCGGAGACTTGAATTCGGGCGCTTCGATTGCGATATTATTGAATGTTTCTGTTTTGCCCATATCGATAACGACCTCATACCCAGCGTAGGCGACCACCGCCTGCCACAGAGTATTCCAGTTATTGTCGATTGCATTCTCCGGTATCGCTCCGGAACGATGATCGGGACAGGTGATACTCCATCCGGTCTTGTCAAGACCGAAATTTCGGGGAGGATATGCCAGAATATCGATCCCCAGCGCGGTCCGGTACGGTTCGCGCGGACCGGTGCTCGCCCGCGCCGCCGCAATGTCCTGTTCGGTCGGCGCAATGTTGTTGTTGGTAAAGGTGTGCGTTTGTGATTCCTTAACCCGGCTCTTCAGCTTTCCTGCTGCGACATTATTCTCGATAAGAAAATTCTCGCTGTAATCGTCAAGATAGGTAGCAGCCCCATTCGAGCTTCTCCGGTAATACCGTTCGAAAAAATTTCCCTTATACTCCGCGCCCGTTTGTGTTACGCTGCTGTAAATAAGCCCGCCGTCAAAAAAACCCATGCAATCGTTAATGTGGTTATTGTATACCGTACACTTGCTCCTGCTGTCCCCGGTGAAATGCTGCACAACAATCGCATTGTATTGCACATTGTGAATTCTGTTGTACGATATGTCAAAATTATGCTGAAAAGGCGCATAAATGCCTGCATTGCATTCAAAGACCATTCCGCAGTGATGAACATGGCAATCGGTAATATAGTTATCTCGGGGAATATTATCACTCCCCCCCCATGCGGAGCCGAGGTCATACATATGCGACCTGTCGTATAAACCGGTGCCCGTTCTTCCGCGCCATCCGAGCACAATGCCCGTATTGGCAATATCGCCCACTTCACACCCGACCATACCCGACCGGACCACCCCGCGTCCGAACCCGATCGCGCATCCCCCCATTTGCCTGATGCGGCAGAGCTCGAACCGGAGATTTTCGCTATACTCCCCGAGTATCGCGACCGGGACCTGGGTCAACACACCGTTCGTGCCGTCCTGATGACGGTTATAATTGGCAACCCACTGCTGGTCGTACCCTTTACTTTCGGGAACATCGTTGAGCGGATCGAATGCACTATGGCTGAAGTGTATCCCCTTGAATGTCAGATTCAAGACCTTGCC
The DNA here is from genome assembly GCA_014729375.1 of Chitinivibrionales bacterium. Lineage (GTDB taxonomy): Bacteria > Fibrobacterota > Chitinivibrionia > Chitinivibrionales > WJKA01 > WJKA01. The sequence continues at coordinate 1,127 of WJKA01000632.1, read as the reverse complement.
GCCCGATATTCCCTGTATATCGAGCAGCATCGAGGCATACGGTGCGATAAAATTCCTGCCGGCGGGATTTTCACCGCCCGGAAACATGTAATACAGGTAGCCGATCGTCTTATCAAGATACCATTCATTCGGAATGTCAAGAAACGCGAGCGAGTTTTCCGCCCAGTCGACAATTGGAGGATCGGCCTCGAGTTGCGTTGCCGAATTGATCACTTTATTGAATATCCCCATGTTCCAGCCGGAGTATTCAGGGACCTCTACCATAGCGTCCGTAAGCAGCTCCGGATGAGTGATCGTTGCAGTGGTATCGAGCCAGGGAGCAACCATTTCACCAAAATAGGCCCGCCTGTTTTGCGAATTGCCGTCAACGACATGATGATATCTCCTGTTGTTGGGGAAACGCGCCCGCGTGCTCCGGGAACCATCAACAAAAAGCTCACGAAAATACCAGTTCCCGCTTTGTACATCTGGGATATGCACGCGCCAGACAGTACCATTTCCAAGCTGTTCATGCTGCTCCCATGAGCCGCTGATTTCCCTGCCGCCGCTTATGAGCGGTTCTTCGTTTTCATATGCCTGATAGATAACGGTACTTCCGCTGCCGCCTCCATCCTGAGCTTCCAGGACAATCGGTCCGGTTACTCGATACGTGCCGCCTCGAAGATAAACAATTTTATTGCCGCTCTTTGTCCTGAGAACATCCCTGGCTTTCTGAATGGTTTGAAACGGCTGGTCAAAAGTGCCTTCCCGGTTATCATCTCCATTTGTCGAAACATAGCAGGTATAGTCGGCAAAGAGATCAAAGCACGCAAATGCCATAAGCATATATGTTAGTGATATAAATGACCTCATCGTCTCCCCCTTTTATAAAATTTAAATCGTTTCCCGACATTTAAGCCTAATGCATATACATAATGTTTAGCCTGAACGTTTGTCTGTTCTTCAGGCGCACAGCAAAAACAGCCGGACCTGCAGGAACAGGACATTATGTGCCGATGCTTGTCGGGCTGATTTTTCAGGCGACGGCCCTGCAGTGAATACAGTACACCGTTCCCATCATTCGGCACCAAAGAGCTGCTCTGCGCAAGGGTACTGCGCGCCTTCGTTGTATTGGGACTGACTCCTGT
>WJKA01000631.1 GCA_014729375.1 Chitinivibrionales bacterium | reverse complement strand
TGTTACACCCTCTGATACTGCATGACATAGAGCAGCAGCTTGCACAAATCGCCGCGAGCGAACCAGATGCAATAACCGTGGTCGACCTTCCTTTGCTGGTTGAATGCGGCCTGCAAAAAAAATTCGACTGTATTGTCATGGTGTATACAAGCCGTAAAATTCAGATACAGCGCCTTATGAAACGTGACCGGATTTCCAAAAGAGAGGCTTTGCATCGTCTGAGCACACAAATGGATATCGAGGAGAAGAAGCACCATGCCCATTATATTATCGAAAACAACGGTACGCTCGACATGCTGGCCAGGCAGGTCAGGTACGTGTACGCGCGGCTGTGCAGGAACCGCATGTGAATAAAATCGTAAGGGCAGTCATGCTGCCCGCGTTGGACAGCCGTGACGGCGCAGTGCGGCACCGGGCGGGGAATGCGGCGCGACATCATACATTGAACCCGAACCGACCGACGGCGTACAGACAAATTTTTATTGCATATATACAAAATACCTTGACAAAGGCTGCGAAAACTACTATATACTAAAGTGCTATAGACGAATCCAAAAGTTCTTTACTCCCCAGAGCATTCTTAATCAAGAAATTTCCAGTGTAAACTTGCCTGATGAACATTTCTTGAAGAAATTAAATGTGCGGCTTTATCTGCTTTAGGAACTGGTGTAATATACAGCTATATATAAACGGCGCTTCAGTTTAACACAGTGGCAAAACCTTCCCAAACCGAGAATCGAGAAAGCTAATATCAATCATTCACAATTCATTTCTTTTTTAATTTCCGAATAATTCATGATTCCGGAAACAATATCCAAACTGATACAGAGTCTGACAGGAGATGTGATTTAATCTGCGTATAATGTCCTTACACGGGAGCAAGGGAGAATATAATGAATTTAAAAGAACTCAAGAATAAAAAGATCAGTGAGCTCATGGACACTGCAAAGCAAATGAAGATTGACGGTTACAGCAATATGCGCAAGCAGGACCTGATCTTTGCCCTGCTGCAGTCCGAGATCGAGAAAAACGGTCTTATCTATGGTGAGGGGGTCCTCGAGATTCTTCCGGACGGCTTTGGGTTCCTCAGAGCACCTGACTATAACTATCTGCCCGGACCGGATGATATATATGTTTCCCCCTCTCAGATTCGCCGTTTTAATCTGAAAACGGGCGATACCATTTCCGGACAGATTCGCCCTCCCAAGGATTCCGAACGTTATTTTGCATTGCTCAAGGTTGAGTCGGTAAACTTTGTGAATCCTGAACAGTCGCGAGACAGAATTCTCTTTGATAACCTGATACCCCTCTATCCTATGGAGAGTATTCACCTGGAGACAGGCCATGAGGGGCTTTCCAGCCGGGTGATGGATCTGCTTACTCCCATCGGCAAGGGGCAGCGGGGACTTATCGTATCCCCGCCGCGGACCGGCAAGACCATGCTCCTGCAGAGCATCGCCAATTCCATAACAAACAACCATAAGGAGATCGTGCTGATCGTTCTTCTTATTGATGAGCGGCCCGAGGAAGTAACCGATATGCAGCGCTCGGTAGATGGCGAGGTAATAAGCTCAACGTTTGATGAACCTGCACAGCGCCATGTGCAGGTTGCGGAAATGGTAATTGAAAAGGCAAAGCGTCTGGTTGAGCATGGAAAGGATGTCGTTATTTTGCTTGACAGTATCACCAGGCTGGCGCGTGCGTACAACACCGTTGTACCGCCGAGCGGCAAGGTATTATCAGGCGGTGTCGACTCAAACGCCCTGCACAAACCAAAGCGCTTTTTCGGCGCTGCACGCAATATTGAGGACGGCGGAAGCTTAACCATTATTGCGACTGCACTCATTGATACGGGAAGCAGAATGGACGAGGTTATTTTCGAAGAATTTAAGGGAACCGGCAATATGGAGATAAACCTTGACAGAAAGCTCTCCGAGCGCAGGGTCTTCCCAGCGATTGATATAAACCGTTCCGGGACGCGTAAGGAAGAGCTGCTTCTGCCGGATGATATATTAAACAGAATATGGCTGCTGAGGAAGGTCCTTCAGCCGCTTACGACAGTGGATGCAATGGAATTTCTGCTGGAAAAAATAAAGGACACAAAGTCCAATGAAGAATTCTTGAGCTCGATGAATCAATAATTTTATACAGGGAGCCGGACATATGAAAGAAGGAATCCATCCGAAATATGAAAAAGCAGTTGTGAAATGCGCCTGCGGAAATACGTTTGAAACCCGTTCCACAAAAAAAGAGATCAGCGTGGAAATTTGTTCGAATTGTCACGGTTTTTTTACCGGAAAGCAAAAACTTGTCGACTCGGCAGGCCGGGTAGAAAAATTCCAGAGGAAGTACAGCAGGATAAAAAAATAAAGGCACGAATCCTTCAGCATTTTTTACGGGCAACAGCTGCGCACCCTCGTGTTTTTTTACCTAAAAAAATGCCCTTTTCCCGATGAAAATCGGGATGTGCCACAGGGCTCTGTTACGCTGCACACAGTGTGTGAC
>WJKA01000630.1 GCA_014729375.1 Chitinivibrionales bacterium | reverse complement strand
GTTCAATTCTATATTCGTTATAGGAATCGCTCAATAATGCCTGGAATTAATATTGAGGCTAGTTGAAAAAAAGGTAATGTACTTCCAGCATTATTTCAATCGATAAACTATGGAACAAAGAAACCTTTTGCATTTGAAAAAAACAGATAAAATATCCCGGCTAAGTGTTTTTGCTGTTTACTTGTCTGATGAAGATGAAGTTGAGGTTGTGAAAGACGAATGGATTGAGACCGCAAAAGAAATGGGAAGGGAAATCCCTGAACCGATAGGGCGCCTTAAATACGCTTGAGTAGTTTATTCATTTCACTCCAAAGCCGCCTTCACTTTTTCACCAATCTCCCGTATCTCTTTTTGGTAATCTTCAGTAAGCGGTATGATTGCCACCACTGCACAGCCGACCTGCTCCGCGATTGCATGTGCGCTTTTCTGTGAAAACTGCGGCTAAACGATAATAACTTCTGGCTTATGCTCCCGGGCTTCATCGATAAGCCGGGCCGACGACCCTGCATCAATTAAATATCACATACAGCACAACCATAATAACCGCCAGCACACCCCAGAGGGTCCATATACGCCGCTGCTGTTTGCCGTGGGCTTTTCGTGTTTCCTGAAGAGTCGGAGGGTCTTCTTCACCGGAGTCCTTCTTTGTCAACAAAGAAACGACAACCATCAGGACACACCAGGCCGAGAACAGATAAAATGAAACGAGCAGATAATGGGGCCGATTTTCGGGGAGCATTTTATTGAAATCCAGAAAACCGACCACAAAGGAAGTCGCAGTGCCGATTACGAATGTGGAAAATGCGGCTTTTCCCGTTGCCCGTTTCCAGAGAATACCGATCAGAAACACCGCCGATGTCGGCGGGGCGATATAAGCAATCATGGTCTGGCCGAGATTGAACAGATCTTTGCCGACCCCCTGAAGCCAGACGGCAAAAAAGCATGCTACAACAGCGGCAATTGAGGTAACGATCCGTCCCGCGCGCTTGACCTGTGCAGAACTTGCATCGGGTTTGATATATTTTGCGTAAATATCAAGTGTAAAGATTGTGCTTCCGGAATTCAGCAGCGAATCGACCGTACTGACCAACGCGGCGATCAGGACTCCGAGCACAACGCCGGTCATGCCGACTGGAAGATAATTGGTTACCAGTACTAAAAAAGCTTCATCGGAGCTTTCGAGGTTCGGATGAAGCACCCGTGCCATAATCCCCGGAACCATGAAAATGAACGGCGGCAGAATTTTGAGAAACCCGGCAAATAAACACCCGAGCTGCGCCTCTTTCAGATTCTTTGCACTCATGGCCCGCTGGACGGCCCAACTCTGGTCAGCGCACCAGAACCGGATAGCGAGCACCGGATAGCCCAGCACCATTGCATACCAGGGAAACTCGGCATCTTCACCACGGGCCATCATGTGCCAGAATTCCGGAGGCACACCATTTATTAACTTGTCAGCCCCCCCTACATGACCGAAGACAATAAATAACAGGGTGCTCATGCCGATAATCATAAGTACCGACTGGAAAGAATCGGTGATCATGACCGCCAGAAGACCTCCGGCAATAGTGAAACTGGCGGAGATAAGCATGAGAAAAACAACTGATACCCATAAAGGCCATCCGAGCATCTGACTGAAAAGCAGTGCGCCGGCATACAATGTCGAGCCTAACGCGAAAACAAAAATATTGAAACATGACAGGCCGGTAAAAAAGATGTAGGATTTTTTCCCGAACCGTCGTTTGATAAATTGAGGGAGTGTCCCGATCTTGGCATTGAGATAGTGCGGGGCAAAGAGCATGGCCAGGAGCATCAGGAAAATCCAGGCCATCCATTCAAAATTAGCTCCCTGCATGCCCGCTTTGTAAGCAATGCCGCAGGACCCGATCAGAAAGGTGGGACCGATATTGGTCGCCCAGATCGAAAAACCGATACTCGGCCATTTCATGGACCGTCCGGCTAAAAACAGATCACCCGAATTCTTTTCCTTGAAACTGATCCAGAATCCCAGACCGACCAGCGCAATGATATAAGTGAACAGTACAATCAAATCGACACTGGTGATTACTATTTGAGAAGACATGAAAACTCCCGGCAATAATTTACGTTAAACAGTACCTTTAGAAGAAAACCTTCAGCTTGCAATCCCAGTACCAGTCCTGCTTACGCATGAAGTTGGCCCATAATTCGGGATGATTGCGTTCGTTTGGGACGCGCGTATGATCTTTGGCAAATTTCAGCTCGACACCGAAATGATTTGCTATTCTTCTTTTAGCAATAACCGACCAGTGGATATTGTCTTCGATCTGCACGGCTTTATCGAACTGTCGCTGCATTTCTTCGCCTTGCGCCGTAAATGTTGCCGGTTTGCATACCCCCTCTCCGACAACATATTTCATATTATTGTCGTATGGATTTTCCGAATAATCGAATTCCACAGCAAGGACATCCAGAATTTTAAATGTTGGAATATTAATGCCGATCATCGCAATAACGCGGTCGCTTATCTCTTCGTAATAAACCGGGTAATTTTCAAGGCCGATAAGCGCAGTTTCACCATACAGAATGAAATCCTGCTCGCCGAAAATATCGAGGGGCAAAAGCTTTTTTATATCAAAACTGAAATGCGTTAAAAGCTTGACGCCTCTGAATGTATAATAGATTGTATCGCTG
>WJKA01000629.1 GCA_014729375.1 Chitinivibrionales bacterium | reverse complement strand
GATCCTGAACAACGGCGACGCAATCAGAACCAGGAGCGGCGGAAAAAACAACGGAATTCAATGGCTACAAAGGAGCGGGAAAGGCGCAGAGGCAGCGGGCTTTTCGTTGATGTTGATGCGTGATTCTTGTCCGGCAAATCACCATATCGCCCCTGAAAATGGATACCCATGAATGATTCGATTACACAGACCCGCAGAATCAAACGAATCACCGAAAGCGTCATCAGCCTGCCCACCCTGCCGACCGTTGTCTCGAAAATGCTTGAACTCGTTGATAATCCCAAAACATCGGCCGCATCGCTTGCACGCCTGATTTCCACCGACCAGACCCTGACCGCACGGATTCTGAAACTCGCCAACTCAGCCTATTATGGTTTCCCGCGGGAAATTTATACAGTCGATACGGCCATTGTCGTGCTCGGGTTCAACACAGTCAAGGACATGGGTTTGTCACTGACTGTGCTTGACGTATTCAAGGGCGGAGCAGGTGCCGATTCGTTTGATGTTTCGAAACTGTGGGAGCATTCGATCGGATGCGGCATCGGGGCCAAAATGCTGGCCCGCCGCTTTCGAAGTCCGCTTGTCGGCGAAGCGTTTGTTGCAGGCCTGCTTCACGATATCGGAAAAGTGATACTCAATCATTATCTGGCCGGGGAGTTTCATGAAATAATCGGCATGGTCCGCAATGACGGAAGAACGCTTGATGAAGCGGAAGAGGTGGTGCTCGGGACCAGCCACGCTGAAATCGGCGGATGGCTTGCCGATAAATGGCGTCTGCCGAAAATTATTGCCGAAAGCATCAGGTATCATCATGCACCCTGGGAAGCGCAGACCGCTCCGCTCCTTGTCGCAGTCGTTGCAATCAGTAACTACCTCTGTCACTGTGCGGGGATCGGTAATTCAGGACGAAAAAATCCAGTATCCCCCGATGATCGTGTGTGGGATATATTCAGCGGGAATAATATCGAAATCAGCGCCGATGCGCTGGAGCCTCTCGAAACCGACCTCCTGCTGGAGTATGATCAGGCAGAAACACTGCTCTCATTCATTCATGAGGACTAAAACAACAGGATGAGTTTTTACTGGAGCATGTTCTGTATACTCTGCGCGGCAATTTCAGCACAAGCAGGCAAGGGGTTTCCACGCAAAGCACTGGCCGTGAAATCAACGGCGCGGTATGCAAAACCGGTTGAGGGTACCCTGCCGGCGGGGTATCTTGATAAATACGATACATGCCTTGTCGAAAGCCTTGCGGTAGATTCAACCGGGGCAGCGTGGTTCAGGATTACCGCAGAGAATGGAAACGGGTGGGTACATGCAAACGATGTGCGGTATGCGGCCGAATTGGATGACAGCCATATTGCGCAACGGAAAGAAAGCGACGAAGACCGGATCCGGCGCCTGAAAACCCTCCGGAACCATCCGGAATGGCCTCGCAGAATTGTACGCGCGGTGAGAAAATGCAGTATCTGCATGAACATGACCCGGGAACAGGTGAAAGCATCATGGGGAGCGCCCGCGCATGTCGATACCGCGTTCATTCTCGGCCTGGGATTCTATCGTGCCTGGTTTTATCACGACAGTGATGCAAAACCTGTTGTTGTCTCGTTTGTTGACGGGCGGGTTATCGGATGGTCGGGAAATACCGGCAAATAGCGCAATTCGGACAAAGAATGAAAACTGAAGATTTTGATTACACGCTGCCCCGGGAACTTATTGCACAATACCCTTCACTCAAACGCGATGAAAGCCGCCTGCTGCATCTTGACAAAAAATACGGCGCAGTCTCGCACCATCGGTTCACCGATCTACCTTCGCTGCTCTCGCCGGGTGACAGGCTGGTATTCAACGATACGAAAGTTGTCCCGGCCAGGCTTTTTTGCAGAAAAGAAACAGGCGCCCGTATTGAGTTTCTTATCCTCGAAAAAACAGGACCATCGCAATGGAAAGCCATGGCAAAGCCGCTCAAACGACTCCGCAGCGGCATGAAGCTGAGTGTCGAAAAAAATCCCGGGTGCAAAATTGCCGTTCGTACAATTACTCGTGATGGTCATGCTGTTGTCCAGCCTGCAGATTCCTGCACGCTTTCGCTGGCGGCAATTGTCGAGCAATTCGGGGATATGCCGTTACCTCCGTATATCAGGCGACATGCCGGCGAACTTGATAAAGAACGGTATCAGACAGTCTATGCAGCAAACCCCGGCGCCGTTGCCGCTCCCACCGCAGGACTCCATTTCACTCCGCAACTCATGCAGAAACTTCACGATGCAGGGATCGAATTTTCTTTTGTAACCCTGGCTGTGGGAATGGGAACATTCCTTCCTGTCAAAGAAGCCGATCCGCGCAGGCACCCCATGCATACTGAAAGCTATGTGGTCGGTGATAACGCGGCCGCAGAAATAAGCGAAACCCGGAAAAAGGGAAACCGCATTATCGCCGTGGGAACTACGGTTGTCCGGGTGTGTGAGCATTGTGCCGGATCAATCAGGAAAGGGAAAGGCTCGCAGGGACATACCTCTCTTATGATACTTCCAGGATATACGTATGGAATAATTGACGCGCTCATAACAAATTTCCACCTTCCCCGCTCGACCTTGCTCATGCTTGTCTGTGCATTTGCATCCACCCAAAATGTCCTGGCAGCATACAGAGAAGCAGTTGCCGGGAAGTACCGGTTCTACAGCTATGGTGATGCAATGCTTATTACATAATTTGACTCACTCGATTACAGAGAGTTATCTTTTTGAACGATTCATTTGATGTGCCAGGCCCGTATGGATAAATACGGGCTTTATTTTATTACCTGTGTTATCTCCAAGGAGTAATGCCATGTTATTTTCTGAAGGAATTGTACAGAAATCTGTTGACAGTATTCCCTGGCAGGACTATCGTGCGTCAAAAACCGGAATGATTTGTATGTATTCATCAGATCCCGTATCTGAAATCCCGATCCGCGAAGTCCCTGAAGAGTACCCTTCACTCGATATACTTCCCGAACCCAATTACGAAACGGGAACCTACGGTTTTTATGGATGCATTCGAAATAAAGCACGGAGTGCTTTTGTCAAATCAAAGTTCCGCTATCTGTTTTTCATGACAAAATACGCTGGTACGAACCAGGAGTATCAGGAGAAACTACTCGTAACCGGGTACTATCGAATCGCAAAGACCGCTGATGTCAACAAACTCCATATGCGGTATATCACCGATAGTTCCTGCATAAATGCCGATTCGTGCACGGCGTTGCGCGCCGATGAAGTCCATTTTGTTTCGTGTGAAGATGCGTATGAAATTACCGATGAAATTCTCGAAAGCTGGGGGCATAAATCAAAAATTACCAGACAAACCCGCATAGCCCTTGATGAGGAAAAAACAAAAATGCTGCTTGAGTACCTGTCATCAAAGGAAGACGCACTCGCTCAGTATGTTGCCGAAACCAGACGGCTTGAACCTGCCGGTGAGGAGGAAGACGACGAACTCGAGCTTGAAGACGCGGATGAGGAAATGCTGGCAACAGATGGTGATGACGGTGAGGATGACCAGGTATATGACGATAGATCGAACAGTGAATCGTCTGATAATGAAACCGCGCCTGAAAGCATGCGGAATACCCAGTCTGCCGGGTCCGGAAATTAATAAAAACTCATTGGTATACCCTGCCGGGGTCCTGTGCCAGCCAACCGGTTGATTTACAGTCTGTTACCGATGTCAATTCGGGCCTCATTCATGCCCTGCTTATAATCAATTGATTTACATGTTCTTACGATATGCACTGTCGTTTTTGCAGATTTTCCCGTCAAATTATCCTGTTTTATTTCGTTTGACCCCAAATATGTCTTGACGATGATCGAATATTTTTTGCTGTTTGCTGATTATTATTGTATACTCACTGGAAGGAGGGGCCGATGAAAAGCCGTGGAGGAGAGGGCGGAAAATCGTGCGCATTTCTGCTAGCCGCGCTCATAGCCTGGCCGGTTGCCGGGCAGGCTATTGACAGTACGGCCTCAAAAAATTTTACTACCAGAAATTCTCTGCTTCCATCCAATTCGATTCACTGTATTGCGTTGGATGGTTTCGGGACATTGTGGGTCGGAACCCGCCGGGGTCTTGTCAGATACAACGGTACTGTCTGGTCGATTCATGACAGAAACGGCAATCGTCTGCCGTCAACACACATTCTTTCACTGCTTGAGGACAGGCGGGGTCGTCTCTGGGTCGGCACGTACGGAAACGGCGTTTTCCGGTATGACGGCCGTGTATGGGAAGTTTTTTATGACGGTAATTCGAAAGTGCCCGATAATGATGTCTGGTGCCTTGCACTGACTCCCGACGGCGCAGTAAATGCCGGGACGCTTGGTGGCGGCATTGCAGTATTTGATAATGAAACGTGGTCTGTGATAGACACAAACAACTCCGATCTTCCCTCAAATCTGATCAGTCATCTGCTGAGTGACAGAGCGGACGAGGTCTGGATAGGCACTCGGGACCATGGGCATAAAAGCGGAGCGCTGGTGCACCGGTCTGGAGGCCGCTGGACAAAGTATGACAGCACAAACAGCAAAATTTCGCATGTTGAATGCATCGGACGGGCCCGTGACGGCGCTGTAATGGTCGGCACATGGGGAGCGGGAGTCGCGATATGGAAAGATGGCAATTTGTCGTACCGGACCGCCGGCAATTCAGCCCTCCCCGGCAATTTTGTCTGGGCAATTGATCAGGATACGGCCGGTAACCTCTGGATCGGAACCCTGGGAAAGGGCCTGGCCTGTATGAGCTCCGACACGTGCATAATTTATGACTCATCAAATACAGAATTGCCGCTTAATTCGGTACGGGCCCTGTACCTGGACGAACAAAATGCCACTGTCTGGGCGGGAACACCGGACAAAGGTATTGTCAGGCTCGAGGGAGTCATACAAAAACATCGCCCCTCCAGGCGGCAGGATTCTGTTATGCAAACAGGGGGTCCCGACAACTATCGGCTGCATCCGCCGGACAGTTTACTGTATGAAACACGCCTTGGGGGGCCGCCGCATATGTATGCCTCACACACTGTTTTATCTCGTGAGGGTGCAGACCATGATCAAACAGAACCGGTGTTGAGAAAAGAAAAATCCGATTCGAATAAACGTGAAACCGGATCGTGTTCACCAACACTGGCATCATACAAGCTGCCCGACAGAACATTCGATGTCGTTACGTGCGGATTGAGCAGGAAGCCGGTTTCTCCGGTAAAGGGACCCATGGACAAACAAGAATACGCAAACGCGTGCCTGCACTTCGGCGCCACCGGTCTTACAGAATTTCATATAATGGATGCAGGCGGGAAATGCAGGACCGCATTTCCATAGTGCCGTCCGGTGATATCGACAGGACTGTCGCTCCGATCCCGGTATGAATTTTGCACGAACCATATTCTTCTTCCCCATTGCCGTCTTTATTTTCGGCGGAATGTACCAGCCGGTAACCGGTATCGCTTCCGCGGAACAAAGAATGATTTTCTTTTCCTGCTGCCCCACGCGTGAGAATATCGAACGGATCGATGCAGATTTTCCGGTTGCGGGCCGAAATGTACAGGACCAGCGCACCGTTTTTTTCCGCTGGCTACTGTGTCGTGCAGAGTATTGAACATGTGCACGAAGGCGCAGGGATAAAACGAGTTTGAGTGCGTACCTTTTTCAGCGAGACATTAAATTCTTTTGCCAGCGGGGAAATTACATTCCCGAAAGAATTTTTTCTTTGATTGTCGGGAGTGTATATATTGCCCGGTGAATGGTTGGTACATAATGGTTCAAGGGAATGGACTGGGTTTTTTTCGTTTCCGAGCGGAATGACAGCATCGAGCGAGCTGTGCGGACAGCGTCTGAACCACGGCGAAAGAACCATTCGATACGATGATGAAAACGCTGTTCTTGCACCGGTGCCGACAAGCCAGAGTTTTCTGTTCGGCCATTGGATTCCTGCAATCAGACCGGCCCGGTCGTTAAAGAACGTGATATGCAGGGTCTTATCCAGACGGCGGACCAACAGGCCGCAGGGCACGATAAGCAGGAATGCCGATACTGCAAGCACCGTAAAGCGTATTCTTTTCTTTTTTGAGGACCAGATAAAAACAGCGACTACTCCTGCGTAACCGGCGATTATTTCCGGAAATGCACAAGATACTTTCAGTGTTGACAGCACTGTCTTCTGCGATAATCCCGCAAGAAATACAAGCGAACTCAGGCTTATCTCCGAAATGCGAAGAATGGCCCATGCCGCAGCGCCGCTTACTAATTGAAATACAAGTCCCAGAAAAAATGAATACATGCACCATGACATTAGAAGAACAGAAACAATATTGGATGCAAGGCCGAAAAGCGAAAGCCTTCCAAAATGGCAGGCCAGTATCGGCGCGGTACCGATAAAACCAGCGATCATTACGCAGGCAGCATTCTGAACGAGGCCGAGGCTTAAGGATCCTGTCGGTGTTCGCATGACTGGTGCGATAATTTCTTTAAAAATAGGCGTAAGCGCGATGATTGCAAAAGTTGCGGCAAAGGAAAGCTGAAAACCGGGAGTAACAAGACTTGATGGCGAAAGGAACAGCCAGAAAATTCCGGCTAACCCCAGAGAATTGAGTGATTGATTCTGCCGCTGAAACAGCATGGAGGACAAAAATACCGAAATCATTACAACAGCTCGGAACAGTGACGGTATGAATCCTATGAAAAACAGATATGACCAGATAAACACGAGCGTTATTATGGTTTTTGCTGCTTTGTTCAAAGGGAAAATAAAAAGCAGTGTATAAATAAAACTCGCAATGATTGCAACATGCAATCCCGAAATTGCAAGAAGATGATACATGCCTGCTTCGCTGAATATTTTCTTTATGGTAGTGGTAAGCATGTGTCGTTCGCCCAGAAATGCCGCCTGAAGAATCGCTCGGTTGTCCAGGTTCCGGATATGTGAAAGGGCTGCGAGTGAATGGTTCCGCAGGAGCCTGCTCAGTCCGGCCGCTGGTGACTTGCATGCTGAATCCTCGAGAATGCGTTCAATATAGAATTTTCCCCACACTCCTTTTGAGCGCAAAACAGCGTATTCATCATACGCGCCCGGATTCATTTGTGGCCGGGGAGTTGTAAATGTACCTCTGCAGAGTATTTTTCCGGGGGAGACCGGTGGTTTTTCCGAAATGCAGAGAATTGATTTGCCTTTCATGCATGAACCGTTTTCAGGTGTTGATATAGAATCAGCCCGGACAATAAACCGGTAGGCCCCATATGAGGGAACAGGAGGGGAGGCGACCGTGCCCGACAGCTTGACTGTGGTTTCGATAGCCCGGGCGGCATGGCAGTGCGCGTAGGCAATACGTTCCCCGGAACGCTGGTGCATGATCAGAAGGATTCCGCAGATCAACAGGCTCAGGTTCCGGACAACCGGTCGAGAAATCAATACTGCAGCAATAAATAACGCTAATATTGACAAAAATACGAATCTGAGGTACACTATACTTTTAAGGCCGGGGAGAAAGTAGTAGCCGATCACTATCCCGGACGAAAGGCAAATCCAGCCTGTAAAGGCCGGCAACCTGAGCATATGAATCATTCCGGGCAAATTGTTCTTGATATTCTCAACCATACAAATATGCACTGGAACGGAGTAATGTTTGTACAGAAATATATGCACCACTTCTGAGATCAGGATTAAAAAATACTATGAACCACGGCAAAAGCAATGAAATACGCGTTCTGGTTGTTGACGACGAGCCTGAGATGAGAAGTTTTATCGCCGATTATCTCAGGGACATGGCAGGCTATACTGTTGCAGAGGCGGAAAGTGGCGCTGATGCACTTGACAATGTGCTTCCAGGCGAACGGTTTGATATTGTCCTTTCAGATATCAATATGCCGGGAATGAAAGGGTTTGAGCTGCTGAAAATAGTGCGCGAGCAATATCCCGATATGAAACGCGTGTTAATCACCGCCTATAATGTTGAAGATTATCTTGAGCTTGCCATGAAATATGATGTTGGTAATATCTTTATTAAGACTATACCATTCAATTTTGAAGAGCTTGTTGTTTTGATGGAAAGCCTTTTGCGAAATAATATTTTCGGCCTTAAAAAGCATTTCAGTCACCCGGAAGCGCATCACAGTTTTACAATTAGAAAAGGAGACAGTCTTGAGGATGATGCCCGGCGGATTGTCAAAACGCTGCCTGAGCCCGAAAAGCATAAAAAGCTGGAGCTGTGCCTGTTTGAGGTGCTGACCAATGCTGTTTTTTACGGTATTCGCAATGAGCCGCCGGATAAAAAAGAAGAGTGGACTTTCAATTTCGAACTCTCCGACGAAGAAGCTATTTCCGTGACTGCAATGTATGATGATAAAAAGCACGGCATTGCAATCCTTGATAACGGAGGAAGGTTGAAAAAAAATGATGTCCTGTACTGGCTGCACCGGCAGCTTACTCCCGGCACCGAGGGGGTGCCGGTAGGATTGTACGACAGTCACGGACGCGGCTTTTTTATCGCCCGCAAATATATCGATCGCGTTATTGTTAATATCGAAAGGGATAAGCGCACCGAAATTATTTTAATGAACTACCGGGCAAACCAGTACAGTGGATACAAGCCCCTTTACATTAATGAAATATGAAATTTTCCTCCGAGGTGCCGCCGTACTTTTCCGATACGGCACTTATTGAATACCTTTCGCGTCGCTTCACTTACCTGCCCTCAGAAGACTGGCGAAAACATGTGATGGCCGGACGTGTTCTTGTGAATGATAATTTCGTTTCTCCGGATACTCCTGTTTGTCGCGGGGACCGCGTTACTTATAAGCCGCTCCCGTTTACAGAGCCTGCTGCGAATCTGGCATATTCAATTATTTATGAAGATGAGTGGTTTGTCGGTGTTAACAAACCGCCTGATCTGCTTGTCCATCGCGCAGGAAAGGCGTTTACCCATAATCTGGTATACCAGCTTCGGACAAGCAGTGAAAATCTGCGCGAGGTGACCGTTGTAAACCGTCTTGACAAAGACACTTCGGGTATAGTTCTGGCCGCGAAAACAAAAGATGCCGCAGCGCGGATTGCCGGGCAGTTTGCCGGACAAAAAGTATATAAAGAGTATCGGGCGCTGGTCTACTCCTCGCCGGAGACTGTCCCCATGACAATAGATTCCCCCATTGGAAAGGAACCGTCGAAGACGGCCCGCCCGGAATATTGCATCGATACGCACGGCAGGCGAGCGGTAACAGCTATCGTGGCAGCGGAAAGGGTCGGTGCTGAACACAGCATGTTGACTGTTGTACCCCGGACCGGGCGTACTCATCAGATACGGGTGCATCTTCAATCAATTGGCTGCCCGATAGCCGGCGACAGGGTTTACGGGCCGGAGCACGGGCAGAACATTGCCGCAGAAATTAATCGTCAGGCCCTGCACTGTGCTCAAATCCGGTTTCTGCATCCCGGTACAAAGCAGGTTTGTATTATTCAAGCACCGCTTGCAGATGATATAGAGAAAGCCCGTGCCATGTGTGCCCGCAACGTGCGGTAAAACACACGCCGGCATGATTCCCGGGTGCGTTTATCGGCGCAGCTTTGCATTTGAGGCAGCTTTCAGGGGATAGCTTCTGGGTATGCACGTTGATTCCCTGCCAGTAGCAGCATCAAACCTGCAACCTGCATATCGGTCTGAAGTGCAGCTTCACTGATATTCAGGAAGCTGCTCCGGGGGGGGAGGGGCATTATTTTTGCAGATACTTGATTGTCCTCACTCCATGCACGAAATTGCCGGGAGGTACCACCTTCACGGTGGATGTTGTTTCAGTTCTGCGATATTCCCAGAGTTTTCTTCCTTGCAGATCGAATATTTCGAAGCCGGCAATTCCTTCGGGAACAATAACAGGCCCGGCGTGTGCTGTGCGGAAACCGGTTATTTTTGCAGGTGAGGCACTCAGTGCAGGACGGTCTTCGGCAATATCTTTTCTGACCGGAATTTTATGCGGGCAGACTACTCCGGCCACAGGATCACCGCTTGCATCTGTTTGGTAACCGACATACAGCGGCAGTGAATGTGACGGATTATACCTGACCGGCGCTTCGCTGGCGGCAAGCGTTTTCAATGTGCAAAGACGCGTTTCTGCAACAAGTGGATCATAATTGCCCCGGCCCTTTATTTCAGAGAACGAAATGGATATCACCGATGATTCATTGGTGAACATAGGAGCATTTTTGGGATCATGCGTGGTATAGCTGAATCCGCCGAGAAGTTCGGTGAAGCCGCCACCGGTGGTTTTGATAATAATGCCGTCACGCTCGGTTTTCAGTCCGAGAATCCAGAGCAAGGCCCCCTCATTGCAGATCTTGCCTCTGAAATCAGAACTGTATTCGGTGTTTTCAATATTGAGGCCGCGTGCATAAATTTTCGTATCGCCTGAAAAATAGCATTGATAGGCCCCGTGGTCTTCAA
This sequence comes from Chitinivibrionales bacterium, assembly GCA_014729375.1. GTDB lineage: Bacteria > Fibrobacterota > Chitinivibrionia > Chitinivibrionales > WJKA01 > WJKA01. The sequence continues at coordinate 130 of WJKA01000629.1, read as the reverse complement.
GAAAAATTTTCCCCGTACCCTGCGAACGGATATTCCCGCCGCAACTGCTCATTATCAGGGTCTTGCTCGAATTGAACTCAAACAGGTATCCTTTGGGAACCGGGCACGGCATATCGATATGCTCCATGAT
>WJKA01000628.1 GCA_014729375.1 Chitinivibrionales bacterium | reverse complement strand
TTATTTTCGATATTTCAATTTATTCTGGATAGCACTGCCCCTATGAATATATTTATTTGCAGGAAATATGCAAAATCCGGCGCGGCATTACCCGTTTACAGCAAGGTATACCGCCAGCCCGGTCATCACCAGGCCGAGAAGGATTTTGAGAAGGACCATGTTTTTCTGCGTCTTTTTGGCAAGATCCGACCATTTCAGGCCGTAATAGGCGAATATCATCACGATAAGCAGGGGCAGAACAAACAGGAAATTATAGAATGCAAGATAGATATAACCTTTGATTCGAAATTCCTGCTGACGGGTCATTGCGGCAATATACGGCAAGTACATTTGCCCGGTACAGATCGCTTCAAGCAGGGTTACCAGAAAGCCTGCAACAATAGAGCCGAAGATCAGACCGCGGCTGCTTAAATTTCCCGAAATGATTTTATGGATACGGACTTTTACCGCTTTGGGAAGCTGCAGCTTGATATCCCGGGCTTTGCCGGTCCGGGAATAGACAACGGCATCGCGGAAGCTGAAGAGCGCGACGCCCGCGGCAATGACAAACGCCCCCCATCGAATAATTATCTTCCCGATAGAATTTTGCTGAAGCGGTTCGATAATTCCCTTGAGTCCCGCACCCATCGCAAAGTACGTGACATACACAGCGACGGTATATGCCAGCCCGATTGTCATTACTTCAGAACGCTTCCGCTTTTGTGTTGCTAAAAAAGAAATAAGAAAAATCATCGTTGCAATTGCACATGGATTGACTCCGTCGGCAAGTCCTGCAATCAGCGTGCCGATAAAAAATCCCCAGCCCCGTGTTTTATCTCTGAGATACCCGGCTATGTCAACACTGTCACGTGCTGAGGTTCCTTTCCGGGAACTCCGGCACTCTTCAAGACAATCAAGAATTTTCTTTTTTCCCAGTTTCATGATATCGTCGTAGCCGGTAAAGAATGTATCCGGGAAAAAAAGAATCTGGGGGGAGGATTCCATCACATTATATTCGCTTTCCATTTTAATAAGCAGTTCGAATCCTTCATCGGTATCAATTTCATGCGTACGGAGCTGCAATTCGGGATGCTTGTCCTTGAGTGGAAAGAGCAAATTCTGCTTGATTTCCATGCACTCTCCGCATGTGCTCGACCCAAAGAAATGAATTGTCAACAGCGAGTCGTTGCCTTGTTCGGCGCGGGGTGAAGAAAAAAGAATAAAAACGGTGCAAAGCGCTGCGAAGTATTTCATGGTAAATAATCCTGTTGTCTGTATGGTAGCTGAAAATAAAAAACGGATTAAAATACTATAATTTCACACTCACGGAAAAGGAAACAGATGCATTGTTGGATACACGGTTGTCTTTTTCATAATGCTTGCGCTGAAATTCTCCGGACCCGCTGAGGGCGAAGAGGTCAAACAGAAGCCAGTACAGGGCGCCTCCTGTTCTGATGCCTCTGTTACTTGATTCATAATAATACGCTTTTTCGTATATGTTTTCATGAAGATAGGCGCAATATATGCGGAAATCAAAATGTTCCGGTGCAATTCGCAATCCAATCTGCGGCTCGAATGCAATGGAATTTTCTTCAATATACTGAGTCACGGCGAACCGGCTGTCACCGACAGGATCCACCGCATTGTAGTTGCGGTAGCTAACAGGCATATCAAGGCTGAGCAATAAAAACGGCGACGGTGTTATTTCGATGCCCGGAACAAATTTCGTAAATGAACCGAAAAGAGAATAATCTGTGGGAAATAGAAGTTCGCCGGACTGGTATGAGGGGATTATTATGCCCGGAGGTATTGTATCGTAGACAGTATCGGTAATACTGAATGCAAATGCCTGATCATATTCTTCATGATTGTACAGGTAATCGGCGGCAAGCGCTACCAGGAACAATTCATTGATTTTTGCCCGTATCCTGGCGGTGAGCTCATACTCGTTTCTCATGTCGATCGTATTTGACTGAGTAAATCGCTCATGAAGGAACCCGGCAAGGAAACCGGCTGTTATGCGATTAAAGAGCATGTTGGCGGTAATGGTCGGGCCGATTCGGTATACGTCGAGGGAATCGACACTGTTTGAATCGGGAATGGCTGTATCGCGATCATAATAATCTTTGTATTGCCAGAAAACTCCGGTGTTGAATGTTTTTTTGAAATCCCCGGAGGTGTATTCGACAAAGGGGTTGCCCGAATAATCACGTAACGAGACTCTTCCCGGGCGATTGTTCCTGTAAATCCTGTTGTTAATTGAGAACGGCGCCGAGAACCCGATAAGTCCGTCACGGTGAAGGTTCTGTATTTCAAGGCGCGTTTCATATTCGAGCAGGTCGGATGTATCTTTCGAATCGCCGTGAAACTCGTCGTTCCGCATCAGTTGCTTTTCCGCTTTGCCGTATATTTCTGCATGCACCCATTTTTCAAAAAAACGGAACTCTGCTCCGGCACCAACTGATGTGCGGTTGTTGGCAATATACACCGAAGGCTTCAGGGAATGAATATATACAGAACGTGGAAGAAATTCCAGCGACGCCTTTCCATACAGAGCAAAAGGTTCTTCCTGCAGCACCTGGATTGAATCTCGGGCTTCCTGGTCGCTTGTATCCGATTTACTGATATCTTCCAGGTAATAGTAGTCGGCGCCGCTCAGAATTCGCCATATGACTTCAGCGGCTGGTTCTTTTTTTTCGGGTGGCGTATCCGGTGAGTCCTCCCTGAGAATTGCCGGACTTATTTCATTGAGTAAGTCGAGCGCTTCGGTATAAAATTCCTGTTCGGCGAGTTCATCCGCTGCGCGAATGGCCGTGCGTATCTGCTCGTTTTTCAGTGTCTGGAGTTCATTCCGTTTTTGATAATACTCAAGAGAGTCGGCTGGTTGCGCGCACGGTTCCGCGGACAAAAAACTGCAATACATGATGAGACTACAAAGAAGCTTTCTCATTGGTGCTTGCCGGCAAGGTCAATCGCTTTCTGAATAAAAGTGCGGGCTATTAAAAATTCGGTTTCCGCCTGTTTGTCGTTTCCGTTTTCCTCGAATTTTCTGCCCTTGTTAAAATGGTCGGTTCCCTTTTCAAGCAGTGAAGCGGCCTGCGTGTCCGATGATTGGT
>WJKA01000627.1 GCA_014729375.1 Chitinivibrionales bacterium | reverse complement strand
TTTCAACATTTCTGCGGCTGTTAAACGCACTGATCCTGATATGCCCTTCGCCGCATTTGCCGAATCCGCTTCCCGGCGTACATACCACTCCTGCTTCATTGAGCAGTCTGTCGAAAAATTCCCATGAGTCTTTCTGAGTATTGATCCAGATATACGGAGAATTTGTGCCGCCGACAGAGGAAAAGCCGAGTGAGTTCATCTGCTTTCGGATCAGTACCGCATTTTCGAGATAATAATCCGCAAGCGCCGTGATCTGCTGCATGCCCTCAGGCGAATACACGGCTTCAGCCGCTCGCTGCACCGGATATGAAACGCCGTTGAATTTGGTACTGTGGCGCCGGTTCCAGAGCGCATGAAGTTCATGGGCCGAGCCGTTTGAATCGTACACCATGCATGTTTCAGGAATAACCAGATACGCGCACCGCGTACCCGTAAAACCGGCTGTCTTCGAAAAACTCCTGCTCTCAACGGCTACCCGGCGGGCGCCTTCGATTTCATAAATGCTCCTCGGAACTGAATCATCCCGTATAAATGCGGCATATGCGGCATCATACAGAATAAGCGCCTTGTTTGCAATCGCATAATCGACCCAGGCTTTAAGCTGCTCCCGTGTGGCGGTCGCCCCAGTCGGATTGTTGGGGAAACAGAGATAAATCAGGTCAACTTTGCTTTCGGGAACATCCGGAACATAGCCGTTTTCTTCAGTAGATTCCAGATAGACAAGCCCCTGATACCGTCCTTTGTCAAACGCACCGGTCCGCCCCGCCATTACATTGGTATCGACATACACCGGATACACGGGATCGGGCACTGCTATTGTAATGTCCGGCGCAAGGACCTCCTGAATGTTGCCCGTATCGCATTTCGCACCGTCACTGATAAAAATTTCATCAGTGGTAACTTCAGCCCCGCGAGAAGCAAAATCGTGCTGCACGATTTTTTCCCGCAAAAATGCATACCCCTGTTCCGGACCATAGCCCCGGAATGTTTTTTCATCCGCCATCTCATCGATTGCCTCGTGAAACGCGGCTATGCAGGCATCGGGTAACGGAAGCGTGACATCACCGATACCAAGCTTGATAACCTCTTTGCCGGGATGTTCGGCCTGAAAGCGTGTCACCCGACGGGAAATATCGGAAAAAAGGTATGAAGATTGCAGTTTAAGATAATTTTCATTAAGTCGTATCATTAAATCTCCTTCCGGCAATAAACGAATGGTGCAATTTTCTGGTAAAGAGAGTAAAATAAGTAATTGATACGTTTCTTGCAGCACGGAGAAAGATAAATTGCCCGGACATGCATTGTCATTTCACTAAAAACTATTTTTCATCTGTACGTTGAATTCCATTGTATTGTCCACATTCAGAGCCGTATGAAAAGACTCCTGAACGATCTTGCCGATACGTTCGGTGCCAGTGTTCGCGTATCAATAGAGATGATCGGTAGCCTGAGCATTTTCTTTGCCAGGACTGTGTTTTCCCGCTGGCGCTATCGGGCGATTGTCGATCAGATGTATCATATTGGTGTGATGTCACTTCCCATGGTCATGCTGGTGAGCATTTGCGTTGGCGGCATTTCCGCAATCACCTATGTCAGCATCACCGATGCTCTTCACCCGGCACCCTCGCTTATGGGCAAGATGGTCAGCACAACTGTATTTATCGACCTTGGCCCGGCGCTTATCGGGCTCATTCTTGCCGGGCGGATCGCAGCGAAAATAACCGCGGAAATCGGGAACATGAAAGTCACTGAGCAAATCGACGCTCTGACTGTTCTGTCTCTTGATCCATACAGCTATCTGATCCTGCCCCGTATTGCAGCCGGATTTTTCATGGCGCCGGTCTTTTTTGTGGCAGGCTCTCTTGTTTCCATTATATCCTCACAGATTTTTTCTACCCTGACAATGGGACTGAGCCCGTATATCTTTTATAACGGCATGAAATACGGTTTTACTCTGCAATCAATGATGACAGGCGTTGTTAAAGTGATAATTTTTACCGTAATCAATACGCTTGTCGGTTGCTACTACGGCCATTCAACCACCGGCGGTGCAATCGGTGTCGGCCTTTTTACCCGTGACGCTGTCGTGGCATCATGTGTGCTTATTATTGTGGCAAATCTGATTGTTTCGGCGCTCCTGCTGTGAGGCGCAAAAAAAAGCACGCACAACGATGTTTTGACCCCGGCGTGCCGGGTTGATACACCACGCCTGAACCGCGTACAGTTGATTCCGTATCCTTTAATTCGTATATTTAAAAACACGGATATTGCAGCAGTAAGAGAATTCGAAAGGAGCGAACCCTATGGCACCAAAGCATATTGCAGTCATCGATGTCGGAAAAACCAATAAAAAGGTTTTGATTTTCGATGAAGAATTGAACCTCGTCGATTCTGTTTATGAGAATTTTGAAGAAAAAGTAGAAAACGGCATTCATTTCGAAGTTGTTGATGAAATGACCAGATGGTTCAAGAATCGTCTGAAAGAATTTTCATCCAGATATGCTATCAAGGCGCTTTCGGTGACCACCCACGGAGCAACAGTGGTGTGCATTGACAAAGAGGGCAACATTGCCGTTCCGCCGGTCGCATATACCACCGAGACGGATGATGCATTTCAGGAGGAATTTTATGCAAAGTTCGGCACGCGGGAATCGCTCCAGGAGAAAACTGCCACAGCGCAGATCGGCAGCCTGATCAACGCAGGTAAAAAAATCTACTTCATGCAGAAAACATATCCCGGACAATTCAAAAATGTCCACATGATTCTCAGCTATCCGCAATATTTCGGTTTTGTATTCACCGGGAAATACGGTGCTGAGCCGACCTATGTCGGTTGTCATACCTATCTTTTCGATTTTGAAAAGAGAAAATATTCCAGCGTTGCAGAAAAGCTTGGTATCACTGATAAGCTTGCGCCCGACATATCGAAATCTTGGGAGGTACTGGGAACAGTCAGCGAACAGGCATCTGAGGAGACGGGGCTCCCGACCGATTGCGTTGTAACAATGGGAATCCACGACTCGAACTCCTCGCTGCTTCCGTTTCTTGTCAAAGGGTACAGCGATTTCGTGCTCAACTCAACCGGGACCTGGTGCGTGGCAATGCATCCGACCGGCGGTGTGCATTTCGAACAGGATGAGCTTGGCAAGCTGGTATTCTATAATCTCGATGCATTTTACAATCCGGTCAAGACTTCGATTTTCATGGGTGGAATGGAATATGACACCTACCTGGGAATTTTTCAGAAATTGACCGGAAAGAAAGAATTTCCCGATCTGGACCAGGAACTGTGCCGGAAAATTATTGCAGAAAAAAAGCTGTTTATCCTGCCGTCAGTGGCAAAAGGGACAGGCATATTCCCTACCGCTGTCCCGCGGGCTGTTGAAGACGGAAAGGAATTTCTGCTTTCTGATATCCAGGAAGGAAACGCCGTGCCTGAATTTTTCAAAAATTTTGAAACAGCATGCGCGGTGTGTAATCTTTCTCTTGCGATTCAGACAAAGGCTGCACTCGGTATGATCGGATATGATGGAAAAGGAACCATTTTTACTGAAGGCGGTTTTCGGAAAAACAGGACATATAACGCGCTGCTGACCGCGCTGTATCCAGAGTCTCAGGCAGCTTTGACTCAGATGGAGGAAGCGACGGCATTTGGTGCGGCAATCCTGGGAAAAGCAGCGCTCGACAAGACTACTCCCATGGAAACGAGCACGTCGTTTGACATCAAGATCAACAAGGTCGCAAATGTTGCATTTGACGGCATTACTGAATACACTGAAGCGTTCATGGGTCTGCTATAGGTATCCCCAGCAAGCCGCGACAAGGCAACTGGCACACCAGTGTCCTGCCTACAGCCCCAGTTCCTGCCTGCCGGTGACAATCGAGTCGAAATCCAGGCCGGTCCATTCCAGTATTGAATCGGCAACAGGCTTGAGTTGTGTTTCGATGTAATGATTGTAATCGATGGGTGATCTCCTCTTTTCCACCGGCTGGGGACCATCTACAGTGATATAATACGCCACAACATGCTTTGGTGTATTCAGCAATCGTGCCGCCTGGACATGCGGGGGCAGGGTACCGGTGTATTCGCCAATTGATTTGCGCATTCGCTTTTTATACACCAGCCGGTCATCACACGCCCCTTTTCGCACCTGTCTCACTGTCGACAAAACATAATCCTCGACCGGTTTCTGTAAAAACACCCGCATGTAAATTTCGTGCTGAAACTCTTTTGCCAGTGCCGTCCAGTCGGAACGTGCCGACTCCAGCCCTTTAAACCGCAATACCGGTTCTCCGCCCTTTTCAACCAGGCCGCAATAGCGCTTTTTGCTCCCCTGTGTCCCCCCCCGCACCGTGGGCATGAAAAAGTGACGGAAATGTGTTTCGAATTCAAGCTCAAGTGCCGAAAACGTATCAAATCGCTCTCTGATTTCATGACGGAGCCATGAGGTGACTTCACCGGCAATGCGCTCGCCAGTCTGTTCTGCAGTTTTTTCAGTACCCGGCCCCAGAAGCACAAAAAGGGAATCGGTATCGCCGTAAATAACGTTGCAGCCTGTTGTCTTTTCAATGTGCCTCACTGTTTCTTTGAGCAAATACCGTCCGGTTCCGGTTATTGTTTCGGCAAGTTCGCGGGAAAAAAACCTGCATGACGGCGTTCCCAGTACTCCGTAAAAACTGTTCATCAGGATTTTAATCGCCTGTGACAAAAACGGGTTATTATCTTTTCTGGCTTCAGCCCGCGCAATCATCAGTTCGGAAATTATTTTCGGCAGAATCGTTTCTTCTCTTGCAAAGGACGGCCCCACCGGGCCGGTGATCCGCGGCTCTGCTTTTGATCTGTACCCCAGGGGATCAATCATGAATGTCATAATGATTGTCGGATACAGGCTCCGGAAATCACAGACAAGTACATTCTCATACAATCCGGGCTGAGGCTCCATAACGTGGCCTCCCTGCAGAGGTCCCGCCGGTTTTCCACTATCGGCAACGTCCCGGGCCACATATCCGGCACGATGAAGTCGCGGGAGATAGAGATAGTCGAATGCGGCAATACTCCCCCCTGGACGGTCCAGCAGATGGCCGGAACGTTTTATCCGCGCCACGGTATTGGGAAGTATCTCTGCCTTGTCGAATATTTCCTTTGCCAAGACTGCATCTTCGAGATTATACCGCGCAAGCGCGTCGCTGTCTTCCTTAAAAAGCCGGTTGATCTCATCAATTTTTTCCCGTCCGGTAGCGGTAATCCGCTTGTGCCTGCCCAGCATCTGGTGAGCGATATATTCAAGCGAGTATTCGTCAAAGGCTATTCCGTGCGTGCGGAGCATAACAGGAACGTCAAGTATCACGCGACCGGGTACCCGTGCTGTCCGCCGGGAAAACTCTCCCCGCCCCGTTTCCAGCACCTGAGCAACGGCGTCTCTTCCGATACGGAAAGCAATCTCACGGCGCTCGCACGCTGCTTGGAGCATCTGTAAATCAAAGTCGATGACATTCCAGCCGATAAGAATATCCGGGTCCGCCTTGTGGACATAATCAAATGAAGCGCGCAGCAGGTCCCGCTCATCACTGCACGATGTAATCTCATGGGTTTTTTCACCGTGACCGCCCTGTATAAAAACCCTGTGCTCCCCGCCGTAAAATGCAATACTGTATATTTCACCCGTGTCGGCATTGGTCTCGATATCAAGCGCCAGCACCCTGAGAGGTACATGTACTTCTTTGCCGCGTATATGCGGATTATGCAGGTCCAGGTGACGGGCTTTTTCCGGATAATCGCACCGGACTTCAAACCCTCCCTTGACAAATCGCTCCATGAGATACCGTTCCACCGGATGAACATCGGATTCATACAGAGGAATCCCCTGCGATCTGAGCAACCGGGCACACTCGAGATATGCGCTCCAAGTGGAGAAATAGAGGCAGTCAACCGCCGCGCCCTCTAATGAGCGCAGCCCCCGGTCGGTACGCTCCGAGCAGAACCGTGTCAGATGCGAGGGTGTGGAACGGGGAACAAAAAACAGTGGCCGGTAATTATCGATGGTTATTTTAACCGAAGCGCCCAGCGCTGTTACTGCGTGGAGGATTATCTCGAATTTCCCCCTGAAATCCCGGTGCGCCTGCGTAAGAAGGAAACAATCCGCAGTATCATGAAACTCCATCAGATGATCCCCTTATCGGTATGCGTCGCGCGCGACATTCATATAGTGCCGGTTGTTCCCCTGACAGGAGGGGACCTCTTTTACTCTGCAGGTCGCGCTGAATGCGCGTTGTGCCATTCGACAACTTTTCTGTACGAAACAGTCCCGCCGAAAATATCGAGCGCGCTGCCGATAGTTGCATCAACCCGCCCGGCGCCTTCCGTACATATCCTGTCCATGTCGTCAATACTGCGTATTCCACCTGCATAGGTGACCGGAATCGGCGAGAAGCTTCCAAGCAGTTTCACCAGGCCGTGTTCAACACCAGCGCGGCGCCCCTCGACATCCGCCGCATGTACCAGGAATTCATCACAATATTCAGCAAGGAACTCAAGTGTCTCTTTTGTAAGTTCCACCGATGTCCTGTCCTGCCATCGCCGGGTGACTACAACATACCGGTTGTTCGTTTTTTTACAGCTCAAATCTATTACAAGACGTTTTTTACCTACAGCGGCAACCATCTTGTGCAGCTTTGACCGGCTTATCGCTTTATCATCAAATATATACGAGGTGACTATTACATGCGATGCCCCTGCATCCAGAAATGCTGCAGCATTGTCCGGTCGTATGCCTCCACCCGCCTGCAATCCCCGGGGAAAGGCGGAAAGCGCTTCACATGCCGCCTTTTCATTGCCCGGCCCCAGCATAATAACATGGCCTCCGTAAAGAGTATCTCCACGATAAAGTCCGGCATAATACGACGGCGGCTTTTTCGATTCAAAATTGGTCACCAGAGAACCGGAATCAGAATCCGAAAGTGTGCCTCCGACTATCTGCTTTACCGCGCCCTGGTGAATATCTATGCATGGACGGAAATTCATAATGGACAATAACCTGCACATACCTTAAATCCGAAACAACTCCGGAATTATTAATCTTGAAAAATATATCTTTTTCATTGAGCCGGAGCTTTATTTGACCTGAATTGGTACGGAATACATTTTAATTAATAACGACTCAGGGCCTTATGAGTGATTCCGGCGGTCATTCCGGCCTCGAATCCCCGTGTTGATGTAGGGGGCAGGGTTGTGTTCGGGATAAACTCCAGACGGAATCCGGTCGTATTGCTGCCTGGTACAAGATGGATCCCGGGGCCTGTCCCGGAACAGGTCCGGGGTTCACCGGCATGACCAGCTCCACCTCCTGAGCAGTCTCGGTAATGAAAGGAAAATTATCACATCCATTTTGAAAGGAGGCACCATGCGCTTCAAACATATCATCGGGATAGGTATTGCAATTGGTATTCTTGGATGCTCGCAGGAGATGACCGAGCAGGTAGTCGAGAAGCATCCCGACGGAAGTCCCAAAAAAGTCCATTATTATCAGGGTACGCCGAACAATGTTCGCAAAATTATGATTTATTTCCCCGACGGGCAGCTCCAGTCGGTGCAGCACTTACAAGGCGGAGAACCGGACAGTGTAACCGAGATTTATTACAAAAACGGAAATAAATACAGTGAAAGCTGGTACAAGGACGGAAAAAAGCACGGCAAAGATATCGCCTGGTACGAAAACGGCCAGGTAAAAAGCGAGGGTGAATATGTCAATGACACTGCGATTGGTACACACACGACCTATTACGAGGACGGGGAAAAGCAGTCTGAAGTATCTTTTGTAAACGGCGGAAAACATGGTAAAGAAATTGTATATCTGCCCGATGGAAGCAAGAAGAAGCTTGTAACGCATAAAAACGGCGAACGGCACGGCCCTCATAAAATCTGGTACGAAAACGGCAATCTTGAAAAAGAAGAGACGTACAAGAATAATACCCTTGATGGCCCGTATGCGCTTTACTATGAAAACGGCAAAATGTCTGAAAAGGGCACCTATGTTGACGGGAAATACCACGGAACACGGTATAACTACACAGAATCGGGACGTCTGGCCGGAAAGGTAGAATTTGAAAACGGCAAGCAGATCGGTGGAAGAGCGTATTAACCGTCACCCGGCTATTCTACGTCGGGTATTGCCACCTCGAGTATTTTCTCCTGCAAAGCCCAGTGGCTTGCCTGTGAGGCCCGGGGGTTCTGAATAAGAATTGCGAACCCCAGGGTCTGCCGGGGCAAAAAGACATAGCCGGCAAGCGTGCTTACTCCGTAATCGTTGAGCGTACCGGTTTTGGCCCGAACGATCCCCTTGAGCCCTGGGCCGGTAAAACGGTCTTCCAGGGTACCGTCAATACCGGCAACCGGCAGAGAAGAAATATAATCCGGTGCATACATCTTTTTTCCATGCATACGTGTCAGAAGAGCGACTACCTGTGCCGGACTCAACCGGTTGAACCTGCCCATTCCAGAACCGTTTTTAATAACCGGAGTCCCTGGAAGATTGTTTTTTTTCCACCACTGCCGGGCAATCTGCTGCCCGGTTTGCCAGGAGCCCGGCGCGGTATCATTCGTTGCGGCTATGGTTTTAAAAATCATCTCCGCAGCGAAATTGCTCGAATATTTAAATAAGTGCCGGATATATTCTGTAAAGGGAAGCGACTCGAATGAATAGAACGGCGCTTGTGAAACCAGTGAATCGGGGATTTTTTCATGACGGACTTTTCCTTCAAACCTGATCCCGCTTTGTTCAAACAGTCCGCGGAGAGCATTGGCGAAATTTTCCCATGTATGCCACGTTTTCCGGTATATATACCGCGGCTCGGCCCCCAGTGCCATGCTTCCGTAAACAAATATGCCGGTGCGGTTGTCAACTTTCTCGGTGCGAACTTCGATCCCATCTTTTGAATTATCACCGATTGTTTTTGCTGTCGAAACCAGCTTGACATCCTTTAAGGGTGGAAATAAATCTACACGCACGGGTGCGCCAATCGTGTCTCCCGGACGGACATGTACCGCAACACAGTTGAATCCCGCGGACAGCGCCCCGATCGATGCATCATAGGACTTGCTTGTGCTGTCCTCACCGAATCCCGGCCCCACTGTTACCGTGTCAAAAAAAAAATCATCACAAACAAGGTCCTTTTTTATGACCGAAATACCCCGATGTGAAATATGCTGAACAAAAAGCCACATGCGTTCGATAAGGAATCCCGGATCGCCGGCGCCCCGTATATACAGGTTCCCGTCCAGCTCACCGGATTCCCCGCATAAATCCCCGTCAATGTACACACTGGTAACAAAACGGTAATCAAGCCCGAGAATATCAAACCCCATCGCAGCGGTCACCAGCTTTGTTACCGATGCCGGTATGTACAACGAATCGGCATTCAGTGCAACAATTGTTTCCCCGGAAACAATGTCGCTCATACAGACGCCCACTGATCCGGCCGGATACTCTTTTTCCGCCACCACTGCGGCAATCTTCTTCTCCGCAGCTAACGTATCCCTGTTTCCGGAAGAACTGTATAAATTAACCGGCAAAAATACAGCAATCAGCAACAGAAAAAGCCGCATAACGCTCATACGAAAAATTTCCTTTCAAAAAATGCCGTTTCTTGTTTCCTTAACCAGTTCTAAGAATGTATTTTAGTTGCTCAAAACATTTATGTTTTGAAAAATTCAGGAGAAAGATCGCATGTCAAAATTTTCAATTGCATTTGTAACACCGGAGGAACGAAACCAGTTACGCCACCGTATTCTCGATGCCTCGGACCAGGATGCCGCATTGCGCAAATTCTTTTCCGAGGAAGTCCAGGGTTTTTACTCTGAAGATGACCAGGGATTCTATTATTTCAAAGAAGATTTCTTTGATAAAACAAGCGGTTGCGGTAATATAATAAACATTGATCAGCAGCTTTCCTGAGTTCATAGTTTATTCATTCTAAAAAGGATGCTCTTTTGCGGCCAGCGCAGCAAAAGAGCATTACCGTTTTTCCACAACAGTCAGCCAAATCCTTTGCCTTCGCCGGTTTACGGGGATTATTCAATTCCCATGTCTTTGATTTCAGAAACAAATTCACCCTTATCGCTGAATTGACGATATACGGAAGCAAATCTGATATATGCAATATCATCCAGAAGCCGCAATTCCTCCATTACCAGCTTACCGATATCTGAGCTGGGCACCTCAATTTTTGACAGTTTCTCCACATGCTCGATAACCCTGTCTACGATGCCCTCAACCTGTTTCTTGCTCACCGGCCGTTTCTTGCATGCAGTTTCAATTCCCTGCAATAGCTTCAGACGGTCAAATGGTTCCCGTCGCTGATCGTTCTTAACAATGGTCAGAGGGGCAGTTTCCACATATTCGTAGGTAGTAAAACGTTTCTCGCACTTAAGACATTCCCTTCGTCTCCGAACAGCCCGCCCCTCCCTGCTGGAACGTGAATCAACCACCTTGTCCTGCTCGTACCCGCAAAATGGACACCTCATTGAGCTACTCCCGCTAATTGTTAAATCCTTTTATTCTTGCCCGCACGGTAGAAAGAAAAAAGGAATCACAATATATTGTATAGATTATAATATACCATACAATTTATGCACTTTCAAGATTTTTTTCGTCTAACGCCATAAAAACAGGGACGTTGGCGGATATCAGAACTCTTTTTTTATGGAGAGCGAGTAGCGTGCATATGCAGGATTTTTTGAAGGCTTGATATTGAAACTTGACCGGATTCCTTTATATTTGGTCGAAACCCGGGCATCGATAAATGCCACCACCCTGTTGAGAATCATTCCTATCCAGAAGAAATTTGATGCAACATGGAAACGGGTCGCTGTTGCCCTGAGTGCATTGTATTCTTCCCTGAGCGAATCATTTGGCCAGCGCCATTGAAGGTTGTCGCTTACATATTTAAGTGATGCAATATCTTCAGTGCGGTTAAGCTCGAGCACCCGGTTGAATTCATCGGCATCCATGAATTTCCCGACATTTTGCCAGAAGAAATCATCAGCACCGTTTTCTCCCTGCACACCGGCATACTGCCAGGCAAAAACTTCTGCATCGCCGAACAGCTTTCTGGAATATGACTCCGAATAAATAAGCCCGAAAATAAAAAGCGCTTCAGCAGTAAAATAGACAATAGCACGTTGCTGTTGTCCCAGATACTGATGGCCGAGGCCGGGAAAAAGCAACGATGCGGCCATTGCCACACCGGGTTTCTTATCCGGTTCTTTATACGCAAAAACGTCAATGCTATCGGTAACCACGTCTTCTTCAATAATAATCTGGCCCCATGATATACCTGCACCGGCCAGCAAAAATGCGAAAAACATATGTCTTGCTATTCTCATCATCAGAACCTGTACCCCAGTGCGCAGCCTATAACTTTATCGTTGCCGGTATTGACCCACTGCTGTTTCAAATCGATTCTTTCCCACAGACTTTGTTTGCCCAGAAGCCGGTTATTGTGCCGTTTGGCAGAAATTCCGGCATCAATAGCGCTGGCAATATGATTGACAAGCATCAGATACATTATGTTTACCGCAACCTTGAATTGATCGTTTTTATCATTGACAATATCTTTGTATTTATCGTACTGATTCGAGAAGCCGTATCTTTTCTGATCCTCTCTCACATCACTCTTTCCGCCGACATACCTGTCAAGCTTGAACGGCACACTGTCGTTATCGCCCAGCCCGGTGGCGTTGCTTGAAACAATGACCGTATCCTCATCTGCAGAGACATACACCGTATCGCCAGCCGGGGCCTGTTTTTCGAGTTTTTCGCCGATCAAGTTGATGCCGGGCGCACAATCTTCCCATCCGTGAATAAATTCGTCTTCTCCAATCATTGCATAAAAATCTTTGTTTTTTGCATTGAAATCTTTCTTCAGTGAATCGGGCTCATACCCGAATGAATAATAATTTTTCAGAGTCGAATCAGCAAGATCCTCGCCCTCATCGGTGTAGTATGTCTGAAGCGCTTCCCGCAGTTTTGTATAATACTCCTCAAAATCTGAATAGCTGTAATATGTATCGGCATGCCGCCGGGCATCCTTGTCCCGTTCCAACCCTCGTCGATAAAAAGCAACACTCGCGCCGATAACCCCGATTTCTACAGCACCGAATAAGGCAGTTTTCCAGTATTTCTTTGAATATGCCTGACCAAGGCCTGGAATGAAAAGCGACATGAGCATTGCCAGTTTGGGCGACCGGTAGTCCTTAAGATTGCGGGCAAAATTTATCGAACGGGCCTGTTCAACCCTGGCGGGGGCAATAGCAACCGCTTCAGTATCTTTTTGCGCCGGTTCGGTCTCTGAAGCAACAATTTCATCTTCAGCAACTTTGCCGGTTTCAACGCTTTCAGACTCATCCTCAACCAGCGCCCCCTCCTCTTCGTCAATAATATATTCTTCACCGGCTTCTTCCGAAACAACCTCAGCGCTTTCAGTATCGATACTGTCTTCTCCTTCTTCAACCAGAAGATCAAGTATTGCAGGATCTTCATCGGTAGTTTCGATCAACGAGTCCACCGCAGCATCTTCTCCTGCGTCATCAGCACCTTCTACAACCACTCCGGGCTCTGTTTCTTCCGGAACAAGCTCATCGCCGATATCTTCAGCAACTTCTTCAGCAGCCCCTTCAGAGATTTCTTCCTCAACGACCTCTTCAACAGCCTCTTCGGCACCAGCTTCCCGGGTATCTTCAGCAATTTCTTCGGCGATCTTCTCCCCGGGTGCTTCTGCAGCAGGTTCTTCCTCTGCATTTGCCGGCGTATCCCCTTCTTCTTCGCGGGCTTCATCAGGAACATTGTCTTCTTCAATAATCTCCATTTCAGTAATCTCTTCGGTACCAATGCTCTCTTCAGCTTCTGCACCTCCGGCCTCACCCTCCGGTTTTTCTCCGGTTGCGGCATCTTCTGCAGAAGCGGGTTCCGGCTCTTCATCGATCAGGCCGGCATCTTCCTCTTCAATAAGGAAATCACCGTCTTCCTCTTCCTCGACAATAAGCTCTTCATCTGGTTGTATTTCTGACTGTGCAAGAAGAATTTCGTGGTGAACAGGGCCGGGCCATTCAGGTTTCCGTCCATCACCGGACACGGCAAATGCGCCGATATACAGCGGCAGGAATATCAGAGTTAATTGACTGTAGACATTGTTCATGAGAGACCTGTGGAACAGTTTACGGTTAACAGAAGCTACAGTTCGAGCACATCACGCATAGAATACAATCCGGGTCCTTTTTGTGCAAGCCATTTTGCCGCGTACAATGCTCCGCGCGCCAGTGCGGCCCGGTTCTGCGCCATATGCCGAAGTTCAATTTTCTCGCAGGCACCTGCAAAAAGGACGGTATGATCGCCGACAATTTCTCCGCCCCGTACTGCATGCATACCGATTTCTTTTCCGGTACGTTTCCCGACCATGCCGGATCTTCCATGACGAACAGCATCGTCAAAGGATACATCCAGTGCGCGTGCGGCAATTTCACCAAGGCGTCGGGCAGTACCTGACGGTGAATCCTTTTTATGCCGGTGATGCGCTTCGATTATCTCAATGTCAAACTCATCCTTCAGCCGGCCTGCCGCCAGTTCGGTAAGATGAAACAGAAGGTTGATACCAAGACTCATGTTGGGACTCATTACTGTCGGCAATTCCGTCGCAATTTCGCCGATACGCGCATTTACGTTTTCACTCAATCCGGTCGTGCCGATCACAAGCCGCGTTTTTTTTCCGGCGATACATTCTAGAAAAGAAGGTATTGCATCTGGCAAAGCAAAATTTACAATAACTGCATCTTCACATGAAATATCATCGAGAGAACTGCTTACCGGTACGGAAATCTGCCCGTGTCCAAGTAAACTGCCGTAATCTTTTCTCAGGAGCGGATGATTTTCAATTTCGACACATCCGGCAAGCTCGAGTGACGGATCACTGAGCACGAGCTGTCCGATTTCCCGGCCCATCCGCCCGAGCGCTCCGACTATAATTATCTTACAAGCCATGAATAAAACTTTCTACGGCCCGCTAACGCCGCTCTTTTGAATTACGGCGAGAAGCTTCTGTTTATTGCTCTCACTCATCGGAGTAAGCGGGAGACGCAGCGGACCTGCTGCATGACCGAGATGCTCCATCGCAGTCTTGACCGGTATAGGATTGCTCTCGAAAAAGAGCGCTTTGCAGACAGGCAAAAGCTCTTCATGAACCCTCAATGCACCGGCTGTATCGCTTTGCAGGTACAGTGCAATCATCTCAGCCATTGTATCCGGAAGAATATTTCCGACAACTGAAATAACGCCCTTTCCACCGCAGGCAAGTATGGGAAGCGTGAGGGCATCATCTCCCGAAAGGATTGTCAGCCGGTCGCCGCATCGACGGTGTATTTCGGATATCTGTCCGACATTGCCACTCGCTTCCTTTACCGCGACAATATTGCTCAACTCGCAGAGCCGCTCGATTGTTTCGGGGACAATATTTGTTCCGGTCCGTCCGGGAACATTATAAACCACTATCCCTATATCAACTTCATCCGCAATCATTTTAAAATGACGGAATATTCCTTCCTGCGTGGGCTTATTATAATATGGAGTGATACACAGGATAGCATCGGCGCCCTGTTCCCGTGCATGCCGGGCTGCTTTGATCGACTCTGCGGTATTATTGGAGCCTGCTCCGGAAATAACCTGCACTCGCTTACCCGCCTCATCAATCGCGATATCCACGACATGATTGTGTTCATCCCACGAAAGCGTTGCCGATTCGCCGGTCGTTCCGCAGGGAACGATCCCGGCAACACCTTTGCGTATCAAAAAACCGATATTTTTCCGAAGGCCTTCTTCGTCAACACTGCCGTCATCAAGAAAAGGCGTCACCAATGCTACATAACAACCTTGTATCTCCATAATCGTATTCCTCTTCCTAACTGCTTTGATCTTTTACTACCCAGACCTTCATCTGAGCAGAAACATTTTTGTACAACTCGATGTCGATCGTGTACACGCCGAGTTGTTTAATCGGCTCATCAAGCTTGATCGAGCTCCGCTCAACCTCAAACCCTTCTTTTTTGAGAAAATCACAAATCTCCTGAACACCCACTGATCCGTATAATTTGTC
This sequence comes from Chitinivibrionales bacterium, assembly GCA_014729375.1. GTDB lineage: Bacteria > Fibrobacterota > Chitinivibrionia > Chitinivibrionales > WJKA01 > WJKA01. The sequence continues at coordinate 6,238 of WJKA01000627.1, read as the reverse complement.
TTCTTCTCCCACCTGGACAGGAATAGTACAGGGGACTTTTTCAATTTTCTTTGCCAGTTCTCCGGCCTCTTTTGCCTTTTTTTCTTCCCGTTTTTCAGTCACTTTTTTTGCCTCGGCAACAGCTTTCCGGTTCCCCTCAGTGGCCAGCACTGCAATACCCCGGGGGAAAAGGAAATTGCGGGCATAGCCTTCCTTGACAGAAACGACATCCATTGTCTTGCCGAGTTTTCCAAAATCCTGTTTTAATATTACATCCATTGCTTTGTTCTCCTTGTAATAGGTCTCACTTCAGTCTCATCGATGCCAACGATTTTTTGAATGGTGCGGCTATGTATGAATATTCTCCGCGACAAACGGAAGCAGGGCTATATGCCGGGCACGTTTGACTTCCCGCGCAGTCTTTCGCTGATGGACCGCACAATTTGCAGTTGTTCGCTTGGGAAGGATTTTGCCTCGTTCACTGACATAATTGCGCAAAACTTCGCAATTTTTATAGTCCGGCTCGATTCCGTGTGTACAAAACCAGCATGTCCGTCTCTGCTTTGGACCTCTCATTTTACGCATTTTACGCATAATTCTATGCCTCCTCCCTGACTTCAGATTTCACACGTCGCTCTCCGGCGCCCGAATGCCCTTTTCTTTCCTGATATATCTTTTTTTCCGGGTCCCGTACAAGGGTCAAGTGGCGGAGTATGGCGGGGTTGAGCTTGAATGCTCTGTCCAGGTGCCCGGAAATGCTCCGGTCACTGTCAAAGTAAAAGAGGCAATAATATCCACTCTTTTTCCTGTTAATCTCATAGGCAAGACGTCGATTGCCCCATGCATCCGTTTTCTCGAAGTTCCCCTGCTGCCTGATAAGATCTTCAACCTTTTTCTGTTCCTGCGAAACAGCTTCGCTGGAGAGAGTTCCGTCAAATACAACGGCCGTCTCATAATGTCGTTTCACGCAAAACCTCCTCTGGTCTTATGGCCTTGAGCGGTTCATACAAACTTGACCTTGTATAATTCACTCAAGACAGGATTTATATAAGAATTTATGAATTATATCTGCTCATTGCAGCCTCGATACCTTTGTCAAAGAAGATACCGAGAGCGCCGGTTACCCGGTTCACGGCACTGCTGACACTGCGCTCTTCCTGTGCAGTAAATTTTCCCAGGACAAAATCGACACTGCTCATTCCCGAAGGGACTTTTCCTATGCCGAACCGTAATCTGGGGAAACCTTTTCCGACACAGCCGATAATAGATTTCAATCCGTTATGCCCGCCGTCGGAGCCACTTCGTCGCAGTCGTATCGTTCCCAGGTCCAGATGCAGATCATCGGTAATCACCATACATGATGATAAATCCAGATTGTACTTCCGGACCAGCTCTTTGAATACCGGCCCGCATCGGTTAACAAAGGTCATAGGTTTGACACACATCACCGCCCTACCGGTATGATGCACTCCCCATACCAGACGGGCATTCGAAATTCTAAAACCGCGCTGCCGATCGAGCGATGCATAGAGCGAATCCACAATCCTGAACCCGATATTATGGCGCGTCGCCCGAAAGCGGGCCCCGGGATTGCCGATCCCGAAAACAAAGAAATCCACCTTTCGGGGAAATCGTTTCTTCCAACCGAATATGTCAAAGATCCGCCACATGTATCTCAATCACCATGCAGACAGCTTCAGCCGCCCGGCATGACAGCCAATCGTTGTTATTCCGAAGCTTTCTGCGATTCCTTTTTCTCGCCGGATTCCTTTTCTTCTCCGGCCCCTTCATCAGCACCCTCTTCAACACCTTCCTCGGTTTCGACCTCTTCTTCCTTCGGCTTGGTCGGCCGGGTGACATTCGCAACAACTTCCTCAGGAGAATTTAAAATCTCAACATCGTCGGCCAGCGATAAATCACTGACATGTATCGCTTCGCCGATGTGGAGCCCTGAGACATCAACCGAAACTTTTTCAGGTATGCTCATCGGAAGGCAGTTAACTGCAACCATTTTTACCGGATTTCCCAGAATACCGTCCTGTTCCTGAACTCCGACAGGAGTACCGACTATCTCCACAGCAATATCAACCCGCACTTTCTCATCCATCGACACATGCTGAAAATCCAGATGATAAACATCAGCAGGAATAAGCGGGTCTCTCTGTATCTCCTTGATGATTGCTACAGAATCTTTTTCATCCTTGAGTCCGAGATCGATCAGGTGGGATGCTTTCCTGGCCCTGGCGAGTGATGCAAACTCCCGTGCATCGACTTCAATATTCCGCGTTTCTCTTCCATGACCATAAAATACACCGGGAATCCATCCTTCCTGACGGGATTTCCGGACACTTGATTTCCCCCTGGTTTCTCTGGGGCGTGTGGTTAATTTCTCGATATTCAAACTCAATCCTCCTTTAAGGGTCCACCCAGCACGGGGCGGGAATTAATGGCTGGGGCGGAAGGATTCGAACCTCCGAATGCATGGACCAAAACCATGTGACTTACCACTTGTCGACGCCCCAACGTTCCGGACATAAATCTTTCAAAATAATATTTGGCGGGGCTCCAGGTAAAAACAGTATGGTAATAGTGTAGTTTGAAATTTAAAAGGCAAATCCCGCCGCGCGGAAAATGCCTGAGTATTAGAAAATCAATTGTGTATGGCAGACACAACTTATTCAGCGTCCATCGTAACTTCCTCGTGCCGATGTGCAGACCCCAAGCCATCGGACAGCCCTGATTTGTTCAACTCCTGTTCAAACGCGTCCAGAACAGTGTCCTCGATATTCTGACGCATGTCATTGTTGATCGGATGCGCTATATCGTGGTACGTCCCGTCTTTGTGCTTCCGACTCGGCATTGATACAAAGTATCCGTCCGAACCATTAATGACTTTCAGTCCGCGCACAACAAAGCAATTATCAAGGGTCATACTGGCAAAGGCCTTGAGCTTGTCCTCGTTTCGCAAACTGATTCTTACTTCTGTGATTTCCACTGTCAGCCTCCTCGTTAAGTACACTCTTTCTACCCGCCCGTGCACAATTTACGGAGCGGTTTTGTATCTCCCGACGGTTTCCCGTCATAAACAATCCGGCATTATCTGATTATGCCTCTGAATGTAAATTATTCCTCCCTCCGGAAAAAAGTACAGCCGAAACACCAGCCCAGCATTAGAGTTCTCGCCTTGTGCTTTCGGGCAACTGCCATTTGTCCAGACACAAAACAACTGGAAACAATCTGTCAAATTGCCACAGGTTAAATATGGAGGATTGCATGGGGTCAATGCAAGGAAAAAATGCTTTCATACAATATTATTTATTATCCGGTTCAATCGACGAAACATGATTTGTTTGAAAATGAACACATACTATTGTGAGAAAGGGAGGAAAAAGATGTATTTTACATTTTCACCGCCCGGAGAATGCATTGTGCCGTGCGCGGATTCACAGAAAAGAAATTATGATGCCCAGACATAAAGATTGCATAACACTACTTGATTATTCACATGATGAGATAGCCGGAATTCTTTCGCGTGCCCGGAAACTGAAAGCAGAGCGCGGCGCGGCCGATGCGAAAATATTGCACGGAAGAACCGGTGTATTGATTTTTGAAAAACCCTCACTGCGTACAAGAATCACCTTTGAAACCGCGCTGAACGAACTCGGCGGCCATGCAATTAACCTTGAGTCGTCGATGGTACAGATCGGCAAACGGGAGAGTGTCGAGGATGTTGCCCGGAACCTCCAGCGATGGGTTCATCTGATTATTGCACGCACATATTCTCACAATACTATTGTCAAACTGGCCCGGGCCTGCTCGATACCGGTAATCAACGCGCTTACCGACCTCTATCACCCGTGCCAGGCACTTGCCTTTGCTCAAACAGTGTGGGAACATCTCGGCAGCGACAGCCGCCCCTGGATTGTTTTTATCGGTGACGGCAATAATGTATGTTCATCACTTATGGCACTTGCCGCGCAAATGGGATATAATTTTACCCTGGCCTGCCCGGCGGGATACGAACCGCCTGCCGAGGTCATATCTGCGTGCAGCGAAAAAGCTGAGAAAAGCAAGTGCACAATTTCTGTATCGCACGATCTTGTCGATGCAGTGCGGAATGCAACGGTACTCTATACTGACGTGTGGACAAGTATGGGACAGGAGGAAGAATCATCGGTGCGCCAAAAGGCATTCAGTGGATTTCAAGTCAATAAGGCACTGCTTGCGCATTGCTCACAAAACGTATTAGTGTCCCACTGCCTTCCAGCACACCGCGGCCAGGAAATTACATCGGAAATACTCGACTCAAAACAGTCGATTGCGCTTGATGAGGCAGAAAACCGCCTCCATGTACAAAAAGCGGTAATTCATTATCTTTTATCATAATATGCAGAGGTAAATCTTATGAAAGATCCACGCGTACCATTCGGCATTAAAGCTTTAGACAGAATGCTTACGGGAGGCCTGCTACCCGGAACCGCCAACCTGATTGAAGGCGCTCCTGGAACCGGCAAAACAACCCTTGCAATGCAATTTGTCTATAACGGCATAACCAAATATAACGAACCGGGCCTGATTATCACCTTTGAAGAATTTCCTCAGCAATATTACCATGATGCTCTGCAGTTCGGCTGGGATTTCAGGGAACTGGAGGAAAAGGGCATGCTGAAGGTTATTTTCTCCGATCCGCAGACAACCCTGGGAGAGCTTGAGAAACTGGATGGAGAATTTGTTGATATCATCGAAAAAATGAAAATCAAGCGCGTGGCAATCGACAGCATGACCCATTTCGAATCGCTTTCCCTTGATGAATTCGAATTGCGGGAAATCGAGCGCCAGTTTATCAACTCGCTGAAACGCGAGGAAGTAACCAGTATTCTGTTGCGCGAAAACGACAGCCTCATGGGACAAATGAGCCATGTGACAAGCAAAATCCCGTTTATCGTCGACTCCTATTTCCTTCTCCGGTATGTCGAAGTCGACAGTGAAATCCAGAAAGCGCTTATTATCCTGAAAATGCGCGGAAGCCATCACCATAAAGACATCCGCTGTTTCAATGTGACACCGAAAGGCATTGAAGTTGAAGCGAAATTTGCCGGCAGGGAAGGAATCATGAGCGGAATCACTCACTCCCGGCCCCAGGATGCATTTGTAAACGCATTCGGAAAAAAGAAATGAACGAGCAATTCAGTTTTTCGGAAATGCTGCTGATGGGCTACCTGATATTTGCAACAGGTCTTGTCCTGTTCTGCTACATGATATCAGCATTCTACCAGAAAAAATTTTCCGAACCATCACCAAAAATCGGATTTCTGATTGCAACGATACTCTGGCTACTGCTTTTTTGCAGTATACCGGTCTCGGGTCCCGACTCACTGCCGTTGCGTACCGCGCAGCCCCTTCTTCTTATCGGAGGAAGTATTGCAGCGGGCTGGAATTCGATCTTGCTGTACTATACCATGAAACGGCCGCGAAAATAAGCCATGCTATTACTGAAATATCTTTTCGTTTGCGATATGGCGGTAGTTCTCCTTATGCTGCTGCTTTCATATTTATCCCGCCGGCTTGGTGATGCCCTTAAAATCGCACCGTATTACCGGGTACTGTACGCTACCGGCGTGCTTGTTTTTATCGCATTCGCAATCGATACACTGCAGGCAAATATTGGTTTCACGATCCCCCCGGCGCTTCCAATGATTATTCGAATTTCAGCAATACTAATAGCATTCGGTATCTGCCTTCGATACTGGAGCTGGCTTTTTTCAGAGCACCTGAAACGGTAAGGGTATGTAATCATGTCAAAAAAGATACTTGTCGTTGAAGATGAGAAGGACATTGCGGATCTGGTAAAGCTTGTTCTTGAAACCAGAGACTATGAAGTAAAAACGGTCCTTGATGCTGAATCTGCATATGATACGGCAAAATCGTATAAGCCCGATGCAATCCTTCTTGACTTGCGCATGCCTCGGCTGGATGGATGGGAAGTATTTAAAATAATCAGGAATGATTCGGAGTTTGCCGACGTACCGATTGCTATTCTCACGGCCAAATCCGACGGATTCGATGAAATGGTCGGGCTCCATGTTATGAAAGCAGATGCATATATTACAAAACCGTTCGGCAAACAGGAACTGATCGACAGGACCGATGAACTTTTTGCGCAAAAAAATAAGTAACACAATCCTCGTTGTTGACGATGAAGAAGATGTTCTGGATTTCCTGACTATTTTTCTTCGGTCGCTGGGATGGAATGTTGCAC
>WJKA01000626.1 GCA_014729375.1 Chitinivibrionales bacterium | reverse complement strand
GGTGATAACTATCTTGTCGATTCGTGCACCGTCTTCACGCATCCATACATTGAATGTATGCTCACCGGTCGAGGGGACATCGAATGTAGCGTCGGAGCCGTCCATAGTTGCTTTCGACCAGGTCCATGAGGTGCCGAAGCTTGAAATTCTGTCGCACGTTGATAGTTCTGTGTTGTCAAGCCCTGCGTGATAGGAATCATCGCTCCCCGATGCGCCGATGCCCCGTGCCCAGACATAATGGGCGCCGGTGTGCGCAAAATCGACAACAAAATCACAGCGGGGGCTGCCGGTGAGATAGCCGGTATTGTTATTGGTGCCGGAATTCGGCGTTGCTTCCAGCGCGCCGCTTCCCGAATAACCGCTCTGTCCTGTTGTCAACGTCCAGTCATGATTTCCCTGCTGGACGTATGTGTGAAAGTTTTCAATTTCAAAGCATACGATGCCGTCGCTGCCCGCGTCCTGGATAAACGCGCCGGTCTCTGAAGCATCGGTTGTCGTGACACTATAGGGCCCACAGGGATCGCTTTTCAGGGCGGAGCCGTTGACTGCGAATATTTCATAGGTATATGTCGTATTGACATTAAGATTATTATCCGCGTATGAAAGCCCGAACAGGGCGCCGAGAAACTGGCCGTCCCTGAAGACCGCGTACTGAGGAACGCCGCTTTCGAGGTCCTGTGATGCTTCCCATGAGAGTGCCAGTGCCCGGGGGCCGGCGGGAGATGCGTCGAACGCTGTTGGTATTGACGGCGGCGTGAGGTCACCCTTGACATGGGCGTGTGTCCATTCGATGATACCCGGAGTGTCCCATACCAGGCTTGTAATACTGTGACCGGCCCCCGGGAATTCGGTATAGCGGGGCGTACCGCCTGCCGCACCTATTGCGTCGACCATGTCCCGCGATCCGCTGACCGGCACAGTCCCGTCGGCGTCGCCGTGAAAAGCCCAGATTCCCATGCCGGTAAGAACGTCAGCCTTTGCCAACGCGCCTGCGCCGCAGATCGGTATGGCCGCGGCAAAGAGGTCGGGACGACGGGCAATGGCGTCCCAGGTGCCGTAGCCGCCCATGGACCGTCCAACAATGTAAACCCGGTCCGGATCGACATTGAACTCCATTTTCAGTGAGTCAATCATTTCCAGCGCCAGGGTCATCGGCTCCACTTCTTCCACCTGCCAGTGAGAGCCGACACTCCAGCAATCACCCCATGAAAGGGGCGGATCAGCCAGGGGGTCGGGCCAGGGATTGCAGAGGTTTGACCACCGGGCACTGCCGGGGCACTGCGGCGCGGCTACCAGACACGGATGTGCTGCCTGCGCGGCAGGCTGCGCCCATTCTCTCACCGCCCGGTATTCGTCAATCTGCTGATTGTTGTCGGTGCCTCTTCCGCCCGCGCCGTGGAGAAATACAACCAGCGGTATCGGCGCTGGACCGGCAACTTCCGGCGGAATAAACAATCGATACGGTATCGTGCCGGTCCCCGAAAGCGTGCGATAATCAAAGTCGAGGTTTTCATAAGCCCCGTGTACCGAAACGGCAACCGTGTCGGTATCCGAGTACATGCCGTCATCGACAATAAGCTGAAATTCAAGCGTGTCGGGATTAACCAGTGAGGGTGATGTGAATGACGGACTCATTGCACCGGGATCATCGAGAATAACCGGTTTTCCCGCGGCCTGTGTCCACTGGAAAACGAGGGGGTCGCCGTAGAGGTCGCCGCTTCCGGAACCGTCAAGCGTTACTCCTGTTCGTTCTGCGATATCAACCAGGTCGTCGCCCGCATCGGCAACAGGGGGAACATTCCCGACAGTGATTTGAACAACCGGGGAACCGGACACCGCACCGTCGTTATCGGATGCCCGCGCGGTAAGGTCGTATATCCCCGACGGCGCTGTGGTCCAGGTATACTGGAACGGCGCGGAAGTATCTTCACCCAGCTTTGCAGCGCCTTCAAAGAATTCCACCAGGGCAACCGAACCGTCGATATCGGCGGCGTCGGCAGCGAGACTGATGTCCGCGCCTTCGGCAAAACCGGCGCCGTCAACCGGCGCGGTCAGGACCACTGTCGGCGGCTGATTGGTCACTACCGAAATATTTATTGCGTCCGAAACCGTTTCCCCGCCGTCATTATCGGTTGCCTTTGCAGTCAGGGAATAGTTACCTTCAGGTACAGCGGTCCAGAGATATTCGTACGGTGCGCTGCTGTCTTCGCCGAGTTTCGTGACACCTTCATAGAATTCCACAAGGCTGATCGAGCCGTCGGTGTCCGTGGCATTTACGGCAACAGTAATATCGGCCGGTTCATCGAACGTACTGCCTTCGGCCGGTGCGGTGATGGATACTGTCGGAAGCTCATTGCCACCTCCTGTCAACGGGCTCTCGGCAGGTCCGTCAACATTTGACAAATGAGCAGGAAAATCAGTCGAATTGATCGCGATCATGACCCGATCGACCTGCCAGCCGTCTTCACGACGGCGGATTTGCACCGTGTGCGGTCCTGCATCGAGATACCCCAGCGGATTTGCGCCGTGAAACCAGGACCAGCTTGTCACAATTTCCCAGAAATCGGATTCATGAGCTACAACACCGTCAACGCCGTACTTCGCGGAATTGCTTGTCCCCCCGGTAGCGCGGTACCGGACAGCAATGCGATACGTTCCCGGTGTGGAAATGTACACATCGAATGCAAGCTCACAGTTGGTTTCCCAGGTATTGTCGCCGCCTCCTGTGCCTTCAGGGACGATCATGTAGCCGTTGCCGACAAATCCTGCGACCGATGTTGAGTTAGTCCAGTTGGTAACATCTGAGCGCTGGTCCACACGATGAGCATTTTCCGCTTCCATGACACAGACACCGAATTGCTCCTGAAACAGGCCGGCCTGAACATCACCGACCGTAATATAGACCGGATCAGAGGTTGTTGGCTCGCTCTGATTATCACGTGCAATTGCGGTAAGCGTATAGCTGCCGGCTGCAACCGATGACCAGGTAAAGGAATACGGCGCGGTGTTGTCCGTACCGAGTAATGTGGCCCCTTCATAAAATTCCACAACCGTTACGCTGCCGTCGATATCATCTGCAGTTGCGGAAATATTGATATCCGAGAATTCGCTGAAATGATCGTAGTTCGACGGCGAGGTGAGTGCGACAGTCGGCGGCTGGTTGACACCGCCGGGGATATATTCCAAAGCTGAAGGGAACTCGGGCATCGAAGTCGCGACCTGCTCCCACCAGGTATTGGCATATTCGAACCGCCGTTCATGCCGCCAGTTACCGTTCTGTATTTCATCGATAAAATCGTTCATCCGGTACGTTGCGTGCATATTCTGATCGAGCAGGCCGGACAGCTTGTCCGATGCGCCGGGATAATCGGGTTCGTTCAGCACGGTCCAGGCTTCAATCGAACCGGGGTTGATAGTGACGACCGCAAGGGCCTCGTTGATATCGGCGTTCAGATAGGCGCGGAGCAGTCTCGGGCGTATTGCACCGGGTTTTTGCGCCAGAAGGTCGTCGAGGAGCGGCAGCGCGGGACCGGGTGTGCCGTCCTTGACATGCTGAAGCGCGAGAAAATAGTTGCCCGCGATCGGCGTGTTGCTGAAATCACCGCTCCCGGTCGTTTCCAGGTCCATCAGGGCCTGAAGATAATTCGTTGACTGTGGGCGCTGCCCACCGAGCGAGTCGATATACCGTGAGACCGCGCCAAAGCCGCCGTGACGGTATGCCGTGTTTGCCATGGAAACGAGAATATCAGGATCGTCGGATGCGCTGATATTGTCAACGGCAAGAAGTGAAGCAAGACTGCTGAGGACCCGTGTTTTGCCGGGAATGTCTTCGAGTTCGTAATTGTGCCCGTGCCAGGCGTCAAGCTCCGGATGGTATTGCAGATCGGATCGCTGCGCGCTGGCGAGTATGTCCGCATACTCGCTGTAATTGTCCTGGAAGACAAGCGGCAACCGGACATTGCACAGTTCGACGGAATCATCGGTAACCACGCGAAGTCCCTGGGAAAACGGACCGGTGAGCACGATACCCGGCCCGATAAGCTGGTCCTCGAGGACCGGATTGCTTGACTGGTCGTATTCGTAAACCGTGACCACATTATCATACGGCGCAGTCAGGCTGAATGTGCCGCCGTCAATACCGATTGCAATATGCTCGCTGGCATACTCCGCAACACCGATCCCGCGGGCCATATAGTAGCGATGAATGAGGTCGTTGGTTTCGAATGCCCCAACAAAATCTTCCGGAACTTCAAAAACATTGTTTGTCGATCCCCACAGCTCATACGGCGGACCGTCATTGTCGTGATTGTAAATTTTCGCTCCGGGATATTTCGCCGGATCGGTTACCCGGATATGATTGGCGTTGGGTGACGGGTAATACGCGCCGGCAAAAGGGTATTCGGGGAAAAGTGCGAAATAGGAGCCCTCATCGCGCAGCGGGCTGTTTTTATCGAACGGGCCATTGGCTTCAATATCCCAGATATCTGCGGCAAAGTGTGCGACCGCCCATTTGGTCGGGAACAGCCACCGACCGTCGGCCCCGTACACATTCGGATAGCAGGCATTTGTCCAGATT
>WJKA01000625.1 GCA_014729375.1 Chitinivibrionales bacterium | reverse complement strand
TTCACCACTGAGTCACAGAGTTCACAGAGAAAAGTAGTTGATTTTCAAAGAAATAGCTGCACCTCTCTAAATCTCAGTGTCCTCTGTGGTGATCTTCTGTTCTTACTACCTATCAGCGATAATCGTCCAGATTGGCGTCATCGGCGTTCTATAACAGGAATAATTGTATGTTGTAAACTTCGTTTCTGGTTTTGTAAAATAGCTGCGCATGTATTATTCATTGATCGTTTTCACCTTATTTTGGACAGCACTGATATGGTAGAATTGTTTCATTTCGACTGCTTGACCTTTATGCAGATTTCAGTTTTATGGCCGGCAAAGTTTATCTTTATGAATCAGCTTGTAAAATAATTAATCGGCGAGCTCATACTGACCTGTAAAGGGATAGTGCTGAATGAACAAAACGCTTTTAACACATTATACCGAATTCTATGATAAAGCCGGTTTTATCCCGCAGCAGACCGATAAGCATGAACTCGCTTTTTTCGCATCCCTGGCGCCGGCCGGTCGCCCGCTCGACGTATTGGATCTGGGCTGTGCCGAGGGGGCACTTTCGGTGCTGCTCGCTCAAAAGGGGCATGATGTGACCGCTGCGGATATCTCCCCCACTCAACTGGCAAAGGCTTCCGGGAATGCAGAAACAACCGGGGTAAAAATTTCCACTGCCCTGTGCAATATCGAAAATGACCTTTCCAGTTTAAATGGGAGGCAATTTGATTTAATTTTCTGCATGGATGTTCTCGAGCATCTGAAAAGCCCTGTGGCCGGACTCGAAAATTTACGGTCCCTGCTCACCGAAAAGGGAACAGCGATCATTCATACCCCTAACAGCTGTGCATTCTGGCAGGTTGTGCGATATGCGATATTTCGCAAAAAAAGAAAGAATTATTTCGTTCCCCGCAACGTGCTGGATTTGCATTTTCAGCTTTACGATGCAGCCACTTTAGAGAAAGCACTTAATTTTGTGGGTTTAAAAGTTGAGCGTTTTGTTTCAACCAGGCTGTCGCTGCCATTTATCCACCGCTATACGGCATTTGTACCGGTTTTTCGAGCCTTGGCATCGCTGTTTCCATTCCTTTCCGATACGCTTCTTGTGGTGTGCAGGAAAACAGAGCCGATCGATATGGAAAAGCAGATTGAGTATTGGGAAAGAAAATATCATTGAATCCGGCTATACGGTAACTGTTCCTGCTTTGCCGGGTTGTGTATGTGAAGGCGAGAGTAAAAAGGAAGCCCTGAAGAATATTAAGGATGCGGTTAAGGGGTTATCTCAAATGCTGTCATGAGAAAGCGTTTTTTCCGATATAGGTGTTGGCATTTCAATAACATCCCTATACATTTTCTGCGACTCTATCTGGACCTTTCGTCGTGCTTCATTGATTTCAGCGCGGTGTTCTTCCAGGAGCGACACAACAAACGGATCGATCGAGTCGCTTGAGGCCATCGTCTTCAGCACACTGCTCACCTGATCGGCAGGCATTCCCGGGCGATAGGGCCGGTCTTCCGAAACAGCGGTAAATATATCCGAGACGGCCATAATCCGAGAGCCCAGCGAGAGGACATCGCCACGGTGATGAAAGGGATAGCCCTTTGCGTTGAGCCGCTCGTGATGGAATGCTCCCCAGGTGTTGATCGTATCGAAATCTTCGAGGGTGTCAAGTATTCTATAGGTGTAGTAAGTGTGTGAACGCACCCGGTCAAATTCTGATTTGTCGAGTTTACCCGGTTTTTCCAAAATTTCTTTGGGAACCGCCAGTTTGCCGAGGTCGTGAAGAAATCCTGCGATCCGCATGTACTCGCATTCACGTTTTGAGAAACCGGCAAAACGGGCCAGTGCAGCCGCTGTTGCGGCAACGCCTGCGGAGTGGGTAGCGGTGAATTTGCTTCGGAAATCGATAATACGGGAGAAAAACCGGGCGAGGTCATGCAATTGACTGATGTTCAGGGTCAGTGTTTTCATCCGTACTTTCCGGCGAAGTATGCGGTATGCGGTCGTGGAAACCGAATCCAGCCAGAAATACTCTTTTTCGGCTGCGGCCATAAAACCATCGAGGGCCTCAGGATGAAACATGCTTCCCCTTTTGTCTGATATGGTCCGTTTTATTTCATCAGCCTGTCCGAGAATTTCCTTATCGGTGTCGATAAGTATCGCAATACGGTCGGCCAGGTGGATGATATGGCTTTCGACCGGTACCGGTTTTCCGTTGCTTGTATCGCCTTCTCCCTGATTCCAGCAGCAGTGATGGCGCCGGACAATATCGGCGATTCGCCGTAGAGGCCTGAACATTCGCAGGAGTGTGTATCCTACCTCGGCATGATCGTTTATCTCTCTTGTGTCAAAAATCATGGATTCGAGACGCTCATTAAGCGATAATGCGCCCATGTCGTGAAGGGCCCCGGCCAGCACCAGGTCTTTGCGCTGTTCATCATCGAGTCCCATTTCTGCGCCAATAACCGAAGCGATATAGGCGACCTGCTTGTGGTGGTTTACCAGTGCCGGGCTGACCAGATCGGCTGCATCGGAGAGGCATATTGCCAGATCGAATAAGGTAAGGCGAGGTTCTTTAATCAATTTTTTATTCCTGACAGGATAAAAACTATTATATCTGCGGAATTGGCAGAATATGATTATACCATTTTGGGGGGGGATTTTGCAGGGATTTAAAACAAGTGCGAGTATTTTTGTAATTGAATGGCTGCTTGAAGAATATTTGCAGGATTAATACCATATTTGAAATATCCGGCAATGTTAATTCTACTTTGGCGCCTTCATTTATGTCGTCCCTACGGGACGATAGCTCCTTTTAATCGTTTCCACATCAGGGATTTCATCCCTGGCTATTGATAGATTGTCCCTCCGGGGCATGCTGAATCGGTTTAAAACTACCATTCTCTTTTGCGGTTGTCTCGTAGAGACAGCTATAGCGCTAACCGGGGATACAATCCCTGGGATATAAAACCAGCAAAAATCCACTCACTGTCCTGCAGGGAAGAAATATGGCAAGCTTTCCCTCAATTGCTAAAGTAGAACCAGAATCGAGCCGACCAGTCCTGGAGAGAGAAGAAAAGTAAAACCGATTACAGGCATATTGTACCTTTCAATACTCATCAATATTGTTTACTTTTCCTAAATATATAATATCCTGTTAAATGGTAATCGGATTGGGAATTTAATGTGTACATTTGTACACAATATGTTTGCATACTTCTTGCAATTCCTCTGGGAAAGGGTTAGAATTTGCAATAAAGGAAAAAAGCCCATGCCGAATGTCTTTGAGTACACAAACTATCGCGAATATTTAGAAGACTATTATGCCGGGAAGAAAAATGGCAATCCGCATTTTTCATATCAGCTTTTTTCCGATAAAGCAGGATTCAAAGACAAAAGCTGTCTTTACAGCGTGATAAAAGGAAAAAGATCATTGTCTAAAACCGGCATCTTCAAAATTTCTCAGGCAATAAAGCTGAATCACTATGAATCTGAATATTTTGAAAATCTTGTTGCATTCAACCAGGCAAAAAATCTGAAAGAAAAGAACTATTATTATGAACGTATGAATCAGGTCAAATGCTACGGCAAGGGGGTCGGTAATGCAAAGGAGACCAGGAAAAACCAGTATGAGTTCTATTCAAACTGGTATCTGAGTGTCATCCGGTCGCTTATAGATATGCATGAATTCAAAGATGATTATGCCTGGCTTGCCAAAAGTGTCTATCCGCCTATAAAGCCGAGCGAGGCAAAAAAAGCGGTTGCGCTGCTGCAGAAACTCGAACTAATCAAGAAAACTAAAAAAGGAACTTTCAGAGTATGCGATAAAACTATTACCGCCGGGGCTGAAATTATCCGTTTAGGCCTGCTGAATTTTCAGCTTCAAACAACATCACTGGCAGCAAAAGCGATACAGGAATTGCCGAGAGATAAACGGCATATATCCGGCCTCACGCTGGGAATTTCTAAAAAAACGTACGAGCTTATCTGCAAAGAGATAGAATTATTTCAGGAACGGCTTCAAATGCTTGCCGAAAACGATGAAGAAGCTGATAATGTATTTCAGCTCAATTTTCATTTTCTGCCTGTTTCCAATATTAACGGCCTGCTATCATCAAGGCAGACCTGAAGAAGTAAAGGAATGTTTATGAGAAACTGCTATTCTTTTTACGCATTGATCCTCGGCACGGCAGCATGCATAATAAACACATGCACCGTAAATCCTACGGCAGGAAACAGCTCGCAGACTCCAAATGCTTATGCAGCAGTTGCCGGCATTATTTATGAGCCCAACGGTAAAACACCTGCTATAAACGCCCGTGTCTCAATCCGCTTACGCTCGATCCTTGCAGATACTTCAGGGTTGGGCTTGCCCAAACGCCTTGCAGACACGGCAACTGTCGCAACCGATGAAACTGGAAAATTCGCATTCGATTCTACACTCGATACGGGGCTGTATGTAATTGAAAGTGCGAAAGGTAGCAATTATGCCTTCATGGATTCCGTTTATATTATTCAACCGAAGGTCGCAACTATAAGTGTTGCGGACACATTAAAGCCGGCAGGTTCAATAACAGGAACAATTTGCCTTTCCGAGGGCGGAGATCCACGGAAGATCATTGTGCTTGCCTTCGGCGTCGACCGATTTGCACAGGTGGAGGCTGACGGGAGCTTCATGTTCAGCAGCCTCGCCGAAGCAACCTATGATTTACGCATAATTTCGAGTCTTGATGATTACGGGGTGCTCGACACGTTCAGTATTCCCGTGATTTCTGCGGATACTACTAATCTCGACACACTTTACCTTCCATTCACGGGGATTCCCACGGTCAAAGGCTTGTCCTTGAGCTATGACACACTTAAGCAAATTGTCACGCTGACGTGGAATCAGGCGGATACGGGGCTTGTGAGCGGGTACAATGTGTACCGGCAGCATGTGGATTCGGGGTTGGTGAAGTTGAATGCGGCGGTGATTACCGATACGGTATATCAGGACAGCACGGCTCTGCAGGATAATTCCTATACGTATCAGGTGAAATCTGTGGATAAGAACGGGAATGAGGGGAAGTTGAGCAGTGAAGTTGGGGTGGGGGTGGTGAGTGCGTTTGAGGTTGCAGACACGCTTTTTACTGCAGGCGGTAATATAAAAGGCATAACAGTTGACAATAACGGCAATTTTATTGTCGTAAGATTCATTACTCCACATAGCCCACCTGCAAAAGTAGAAAGATATGATACAACCGGGAACCTGATAAATTCATGGGATATTGTGAATGGCGTTGATGATGGAAGCTCCACCAATAATGTCGTTGTTGATGATTCTGGCTTTATATATGTCGTAAATAATTATGATATCGTGTCCAAATTTGATAGTACTGGTGCGATAATAGATAGTTTTAAAACACAGGGTCAATTAGGTGGGATAGGCATTTTCAGAGATACTCTGTTTATTGGGAGTCGCACAGCACACAAAATTACGGCTTATGGAATTAGCGGCGATTCATTATTTAGTTGGGGCAACAACGGTTTTACAGAAGGTAATTTCGTTAATATGGTTGCGATGGTTTGTGATAAAGAAGGTAATATCTATGTCGAAGATGCCGGGCCGACCTATGGAAGGATACAAATTTTCGATAAGAATGGTTCATTTAAAAATTCTCTAAGCTTCGAACAATATTCGTTAATAAGTGGTGAAACAGACCTGATTGGCGCACAATTAGATGTGGATGATTCAACAATTCTTGCTACAGGTGTACAGAATGTTTATTGCTTCAATGCAATAGGAACGCTTCTATGGCGATTGCCATTGGAACAATATGTCCCTATTCGTGCCTTTTTTGATAATGCAGGGAATATAATGGTCGCTTTATTCACTGGAGAAATTATTTCTATTAAGCGATAATGCAAAATTCCTGCAGGCTTTATTCCTGCAGGAATCGATTATTATTAGTTGTGTGGTTTACAGCTGCGTCCAACCAGTGCTGCCATTATAGTTCACGTATGCTCTTCCATACGAAGTGTCAAGGCACAACGAACCTTTGAGAGCACTTAATGCACCATTTGGATTTCCATTGTATATACAGATGTCCACGGCATTGCCGCTTGATGATTTTAGTCTCATTACCTCCTCATTGCTTGAGTCCTCTATATGAAATTTTCTTACAGGACTGGTCGTCCCTATCCCGACATTTCCACCTCTGTCAATAGCCATTCTATCCGTAGGGCTTACACTGTTTTGAGCTGTAGTAGCAAAAATCATTTTTGCCGGACAGCTCGTTGAGGACCAATCACCTTCGGCTTCGAGCAATATCCGGCCGCCGGTCCCACCGCTTTGCAAACCAGCACCTTGAAAAACAATGCCGCCGATACCCTCTCCATTGTCAATACTTGAAATGTCCCCGGTTCTTCGATTCATATATAATTGAGCGCCTAAAAGCCCATCGATCAATAATCCCGATGCCCCGGTTCCTTCTTCATCACTTACATGCAAATTCACATAGTTGCTCGCCGGTTGATCGGTGCCGGCGCCTATCGTTCCCTCGACAATCAATCCATTTGACTCCTCGGAAGAGCTTACATAACCAGAGCCAATGGACACGCCACCGCTTACAGACAGCTTACTCGAAGGATTCGTAGTTCCTATGCCCACATTGCCATCGGGACCCAGTATCGTCATAGCCGTGATCTGGTCATCACCTCTTGCGGTTGCCTTTGAT
>WJKA01000053.1 GCA_014729375.1 Chitinivibrionales bacterium | reverse complement strand
GTACTATGCAGAATCCAGACAAGCATTTATTTTTGTGCCCGGCACATACTTTTATAGTGGATCGTTTTGCCGGTTCCGCCTGCAGGATTTCAAATAAACCGGATTGAGCGTATTGAAAAAAAATATAACATACTTTCTCATTTTTATTACTGTTTGGGTACATATTTTATTGCACCCGGGATTTGGAGCATATGCCGGTCCGGCACCTGATTCGTCCGTTGATTCCTCCGGTATTTCATCATTGGCCGAAAATCCGTCCCGGATGATCGATACATCTACTCCACCCGCTGATTCGGTGAAGTCCACCGGTGCAGACACTCCTGGGCAAAAAATCTCCCCTAACTCTATTCAGGAGCTGCAGCAACCCGCTGGTGCAGACTCTCTCCAGACTGATTCACTGAAACGCGCGGCAATGCAGGATTCTCTCCTGCGCCGCAAAGCGTTTTACAAAAGCCTGTATATGCGGTACCCCGAATCCGTTGATTCATTTTATAATCCATTCCATTATTATACCTGGCAGTTTTTTCGTGCCGACGGAAGCGGCATTTCTGAAGCGCTCCGTTTCGCCCCTCCAACAATCTCCATACCCATTGCGCTTTCATCAAGCCTCAACCGTGCACTCTATTATGGATATCCGTCAGGTTTCGGCGGATTTATTCCTTCAACCGGCATTTTCCCCATTGGATTCTCCCCGGTTGGCGGCACTGATTTTATTACCTGTGCAGAAGCGGCCGGAATCGACTTTTCGGGTAACGGGAATAATACAGTATATTTTCACCCCGGGAAAATTATTTCGCCTGAAATGTCTCTGTACTGGGAGAATGGTGTCTTTGCGGAAAATATTCTTGACATACGGTTCGCTCGACCGGTTACTTCAAATATCCGCCTCGGAGTGTTTACCAGTTATCGCTTTCTTTCTCATAATGACTATACGCACCAGCAGGGCGACATATACAGATTCTATAAAGATTCCTATTCTTTTTTCGGGTTCGACTCCTCGGTAGTTGCAAATGAAGGTACCAATCCGCTTACCGACGAGCTTGCCGCAGGTTTTCACCTTGACTGGAATATCAACCGTCACACCCGAAGCTTTTTCAGCTATTCGTATTCAGACATCAAAAACGAGCTTCTTTATCAGCAGCAGGACAACATCATGCCGCTGGACACCGCGCCTCTCCTGTGGGAGCGCCTTATTCAGTATCGAAACGATATCCGTTTCGGATTGATCGGTATCGGAATCAGCCCGCTGCGGGCAGATATAAAAATGTCCATTGACAGGGATATCAATAAGCGTTCTCCACTCTCAAACCGTTACCGGGGCAATGAACCCGAATACCGCGGCGAACAAACAAGAATCGGTGGCTCTATCAGGCCTTACACCACGCTTGGACCCGACACCCTGTTTGCCGAATATATTCTTGACAACAGCACCAAGACACTCTATACCAGCCGGCAATGGAATTCCACCGCCCAGACTGCACAGGCAGGATATATCCACCGTTTTCAATTCGGCGTGTTCGGCGGATTTCTTGACGCCGCGGGCGGGCACCGTTTTCTAGGCATTGAAGACTCAACCGGTCACCTCTGGACCTGGAGCGGGGGTTTGCGAAGTACGCTGGCGGGCCAGAAAATCCGCGTTTTTGCCCGAAGAGACGCTGCACACTATTCCATCCCCTTTGATGTTTCCGAAAAAATATACGGACGCCTGTTTGATCCTTACCAGGCATATGGCGCAGAAATGTTTCTTGCAGTAAAAAAAGCCGGTGTATTCCTCGGTTATACATATGTCGATGAAATCGGGGGGGCAACACTCTCGCATTCCTGGCCGCACGGGGTATATCCCTATGAGCAGCCGCGATCGGTGTTCACCATTGCTCCGGTGTTCGGCACATGGCGTGGATTGTCAATCAGTTCGCGGTGGATGATTTCCGATACAAAGCCGTATGCCAAATCCCAGACCGCATTGCGATACGACATTACCGCCCGCAACGGACGACAGCATATTATGCTTGACCTCGTGCTCGATTACTGGAGCGACAGAGACCCGTTCGAAATCGGAAAAGCAGAAGACCGCGCCATATGGAGTAGAGAAATTTACGACCTCTATTTTAAAACAACAATACAGATAAAAACATTCCGCCTGTTTTACAAAGTCGATAATCTTCTCAACCGTCAATTCGCCTACGTGCCGGGCTATGTAATGCCCGGCTTGACATTCCGGTGGGGTTTTAACTGGCTGATTCAGGGATAAGTACCACGCGAAATTTTATCCCCATTCCCTTCCGCTGCTGATAGTGCTCATTCCTTGCGCAGTCCTTGCATCACCCGGTAACCAGAATCCGCTTTTTGTGCGTTTTGCCGTTGTAGCGCAAAAGAAATATGTACATGCCCGGCGCAACCCGTTTCCCGTGCGGATTCCTGCAATTCCATCTGGTAACTGACGGCGTTTTTCCTTCAGTCAGATATTCACCGTAATGCCAGACAACATCTCCATCAACCGACCAAATGGAAATATCCATCCGTTGCGAACCGTCGATGTCCGAGGCAATGAAATCAAAATTGACTGCTGGAGAAGATCCCGACAGACGGATTACATTGGGATAAACCAGCAGGTCATCTGCCGAGCGGGGCTCCAGATAAAGCACCAGCTCTCCGGACGACTGTGTTACATTGAACTCAACCGTATCCGAATTGAAATACCCGCGCGATACAGCGAATGCCGTATAGCTGTCGTATTCATTGAAATGGATAAGTGCTTCTTGCCCGGACAAAGGATATTCTGCAAATTGCCGGTCCGCCGATTTTTTCCAGTACACCGAACCATCACTGACAATAGCGGTCGAATCTCCCGTGCTGTCACGCAGTCGGGCAATCATTATTCCAAGTTTCACGGTCACATTTTTGCGCTGCGGTGTGCGGTCAATGATAATCCGGCGACGAATATCACTTATCTCTTCGGCAATATAAACAGTATCCGGAACGTCTGTAACCTCGAACAGCGAGACACCGGTGCTGTCCGTCTTGACCGGAGAATCCGGGCTGCTGCTGTAAACAACCGCTTTATCCACCGCATTTCTGCCGGTGTCCCGAACATGGACCACGACTGATGAGCGCGTCAGCGCGCAGGCAAGCGCTGCATCGGGAATACCCCTCCCGTACGTATTATCGATTGTATCCTGGTACGGCACCAGTCTGCACGATGAATAGAGGCATGACCTGATCAGGTCGGGTGAATATCCGGGATGTGACTGCATAATTAGAGCACAAATCCCAGCGGTTAGTGGAGATGAAAAGGACGTGCCGCCGCCGAAGACATAGCCATCAGAGGTGTCGGGCACCAGGATCGGATATCCCGGGGCCACGCAGTCAGGCTTGATTCTTCCATCAGCAGTGGGTCCGCGGCTGCTCCATGAGGCAATTAAGCTGTCGAATCCGATTGCTCCTACAGTAATAAGCCCCGCAACATCGGCGGGCGCATTTATTGTTGAATCACCGGTTACCGACCGCGCCCCTTCATTTCCCGCGGAATTTACAATCAGCATTCCCCGTTCAACGGCGCTGCGTGCGGCAACGGAAATGATTGTTGTTTTCCCGTCAAGGTCCTCAAACATATAATTTGTGTCCGGCGAATCGAAATCGTACCGGTATCCCAGTGAGCTGTTGACAATATCCACTCCCAGGCTTTCTGCCCATACCACTGCTGCCGCCCAGTTATCTTCCTCAATATGCCGTTCATAATCAACCGCTTCGGTACGCGCCAGCACAAACTGCGCCCCCCAGGCAACACCACAAAATGTGCCCGGAGCGTAGCCGGCAACCAGCGACAGCGTCTGCGTACCGTGGTTGTCACTCCCGGAAACGTCACCGTCATTATCGACAAAATCGCTGTCGGCAAGAATGGAATTATTCTGGTTAACATACGCGAAAACACTGTGGTCAAGATCGAATCCGCTGTCGAAAAAACCGAGCAGAACGCCAGTACCGGGAGGAGAAGGAGGCGTCCCGGCAATATAGTCGTGCGCGCGGGGAACTGATACAGCGGCAAGCTGCCCGTAGCTTTGTCCGTAAATCCCGGTATCCCTGCGGCTTTGCTTGCGCAGTGGGGGATGAACGGTGGGTGGTTGCGACAGTGAAAACTTTCGTATCGGAACAACCTTTGCAACACACGCAAGGCCGGCTATGGCACTTAGCCGCGATGCATGAACAAAAAAACTCGCCGCATTGGCC
This sequence comes from Chitinivibrionales bacterium, assembly GCA_014729375.1. Taxonomy (GTDB): domain Bacteria; phylum Fibrobacterota; class Chitinivibrionia; order Chitinivibrionales; family WJKA01; genus WJKA01. Next base: position 2,517 of record WJKA01000053.1, on the reverse strand, counting down.
CATTTAAACGTATGCCGGTGCTCCGCGCCCATGGCTGCAACCTGATGGATATAGTCGGCTGAAACGGGAATATCTCTATGCTTTGACGGAGAGAAATGTGCTTTGCGCCGGCGGGCCAGCGACCGCGGCGATACCCGAACATTGTGCAGCGATTGCTCTTTGTCAGTAAAAATTACCCACACACGGCACGCGGTATCCTGTGATGTCAGTGCAGAAAGCTTCGAGGACAGTGCCGCGCGAAGTGGAATTGCCGCAAAAACCAGCCAGAACAACAGGTGTGTAAAATGGCGCATGAAACGTTGAGCATTCGGGTGCGTTCAGAATAATAAAGAGAGGTGCAGGCCACCTCTCTTTAAAAATATAATGAACCCCGGAAAAATGACCTATTTGATCCTGACAATTTCAATCCGCCGGTTCTGGGCCCTGCCGGCCGCAGTCCTGTTGTCGGCAATCGGACTGCTGGAGCCAAAGCCGACCGCGCGCATTCTATGGGATTCGATCCCGCGGGAAATAAGATACTGGCGGACCGATTCGGCTCTCATTTGTGAAAGACGCTTATTTGCCGATGCCCGGCCGATGCTGTCGGTATGCCCGCGAATTTCAATCTCAATTTCCGGATATTTTTTCATTTCCTCAATAATCGGATCAAGGTGGCGATATGAGTCAAAACTCATCTCAGACCTGCCGCTCTTGAATTTGACACCCTTGATCACCTGGTGTTTGGGCATCTTCGACTCTTTCTTTTTCTCATCCGGACAACCGTCCTTGTCATTGACATTATTAAAATTTTCCGGCTCGTTCGGACACTTGTCTTTCAGATCAGGAATACCGTCCTTGTCATTATCGATATCCGGACAACCGTCATCATCCTTGAACTTATCAAAATCTTCAACATCATTAGGACATTTGTCCAGTGAATCAGGCACGCCGTCTTTATCATTATCATAATCCGGACAACCATCCTTATCTTCAAAACCGTCAAAATCTTCAGCCACCAGCGGACACTTGTCTTTGATATCGACTATTCCGTCTTCATCGTTATCAGAGTCAGGACAGCCGTCTTCATCTTTGAAACCATCCTTGTCTTCAGCCTCGTTCGGGCACTTGTCGTCTTTATCGGCAATACCGTCCTTATCATTGTCCTCATCAGGACAGCCGTCAGAATCCTCAAATCCATCGATATCTTCGGCATCCTTGGGGCAGCGGTCATCCTTGTTTTTAATGCCGTCACGATCATCATCCTGTGCAGCCAGAAAACCACTCCAGCCAAACGCAAACTGCACACCGAGTTTGGGTGCCGGCGGGGTAGAATACTTGTAATCTCCATCCTCCAGAACCCATGTTGTGCGGTATTCATCGGAATCCGAGGACAATCCAATATCTGCACCGAGCTGTACATACACGCCAACAGGTGCGGTCACCCGTATTCCCGGTGACAGCCACATCGGCTCTCCCAGAAGCTCCCCGGGCCTGTTTAAAACAGTATTGCCCCGTACCTCGGCGGCATAATCAACATAGATAGTCAGCACATCAACCGGCGTATATGCAAGTGCAAGATTGGCAAGGCCGGAAATCGCCCGGCTGCCGTCCGGTATGGCAATTCCACCGTTAACAATTATTTCCAGCGGTAAATTTTCCACCGCAGTACCGATATCAAATGTCCAGCACAACATCGCTTTTACCACGAACGATGTTGCAGTCATGATATCACTGTCAGTCCCTGCAACATGTTCTTTATTGTCCTCAGAATAGCTCTTGGATTTATAGTAGCCGTGCCGGGAATATATACCGTTATCCATCATTTGAGAAACACCGACCGCGACTGAGACAAAATACGCCTGATAAAAGACCCGGGGTTCATCAGGCCGGGGATACAGAAGTTTGGTGGAAAACTCAAGATCACCGATACCGAATGCGGACAAATCTTCATACAAATCACTGCCGTCCCACATAAAGGGGATACTGACCGCGACATCCCAGAATGATGCAACACCCATAGCGAGGTATGCGTTCGATGAAATAAATTTGCCGTTTTCTTCATCCCCTTGCGAAAAACCCGACTCGCTGGAGGGCACCTGGTCCCATCTGATAAACGGCGAGGAGCTTAATCCCTGCGCATAATTCATCCCGGCACCGACATTCATTTTCGATTTGCCGAACGTTTTTCCGGAAACCGTCCGCATTACCCCTTTCTGCCCCTTCGAATTGAGATTTGCAGATGCAGTTCCGAAAATCATGCATCCAACCAGAACGGATTTCATCAGCATGCGTACCATAAAGGCTCTCCCTTTGTTAAGTACTAGTCGATCCTGTGCAATTCAACCCGGCGATTCATCGCACGGCCTTCGGCCCGCCTGTTGCTGGCAATGGGGTCTTCTTCACCCATACCAACAGCCCGAAGCCGGGAAGGATCTATACCACGGGTTATCAGGTAATTCATTACAGACTCGGCGCGTTTCTGAGACAATTTTTTATTGGCCTGATTGCTGCCGACGCTGTCGGTGTGGACTCTGATCT
>WJKA01000624.1 GCA_014729375.1 Chitinivibrionales bacterium | reverse complement strand
CTATTATACTTACCGCCTCGGTCTCTTCAGTGCCGTGAGCAATCGGTATCAGTACTTTTTTCGGCATGTTGATTACCTCCTCTTAATTGGTCACTTTTATATACCGGCTATTAGGCTATTAAAGAGATCAAATTTCATGCCACCGTGTTTGAAGAACGACGCGACGACGCGGCGAACGCACGTGGATGAAAAGAACGACGCGCCTTGTTTTATAATCCCTCAGGCTTTCACGCAGGAGCATGTAAGCGATTGTTACTCAGTTTTGCTTCATATGGCGGCTGTATGCCTGCGGCATTATCTGGTACAAATAGCCATCTGCGGGTTCAAGCTCCCCTGGTGGCATATTCCTTGCAAAGGAAAACCTCATAAATGGCTCATTACACACACGGTACAGTTCCGGCAGGAGCCGGGGTTCCGGCAGGTGGGGGGAATAAAAATTATCATATCCGGGAATCCGGTTCTTATATATGCAAAAACCAGGCGAGAGCAGTATGCAATGACCAGTGAGCATTCACAGCGTATCGAGCACTATTATCGCAACAGACATGTGAGAAACAGAATATTGGAGTTTCTCGGCTGCGACAGAAACAGCGAGGCGACCTGTATGTACGTATCGCATTATACCGATTCCGGTAAATACCTTCCCCGCGCAGAACCGGTATCCTCAGTGAATTCGATTCAGGATTATCGCTCCGGCATGTTTCGTTCGCTGTGGGACCGTCGCTCGCTCGTTGCCGATCTCGATATCGAATATGTGAATTTCGATTTTCCTGCTGAAGCGTATCTTGATCCGCACCGTTCATTTGACATTCAGGGAACTGTCCGTGCCGCGCTGAACAGGACGCTTGAAGGATTCGGTATCGAGCCGCTGCGGATACTCACCGGCCGGGGGTATCATTACCTGTGGTCGATCTCCCGCTCCTCAGGAGCGTTTTCGCAGCTTGCCTGGCTGGGCAGGAAATGCGGCTCACTGCATGAGTATTACCGGGCGCATCCCTGTTGTGGCGGCGCTGTTGTCGATGATGAGCTGGGGTATGCATATTCAGGACTCGGCATGGTGATCGAATATCTGTGTCACAGTATCGTGCGTTTGACGGCAAAAGACAGCCCTGTTCCGGTGCAGTTGACCGCGGTAGCCGCCGGCCCCGGTGAGCGCGGGCGGGAGGTTGTTTCTCTGGACATATCGGAATATGCGGATCCGCTGAACGGCCGTGTCGTGCATGTGCCGTTTTCCCCTTATCTCAAGCCTGTACTCAAACACGGTATCGTGCATGACGGAATTGCCGGGAGAATACCGCCCATGACGCCTGTCCCGATGAACGGCATGGATGTATACGAGGGGATTTCCTGCATGCGCTCGCTTGAAAAGAGCGCGGTTCGTGCATCGGAAACAAGCGCGACTATCCCCGACATGTCGGAACAGACGACGCCGTTGATAACCGCGTACCTCGGTTCAGCGCTTGCAGCGTTCCATAAGAGGTTCTATTCGGTCAATCATGACTCGCCGGGCCAATGGCCGCAAACATACGACCGGTTCGATCCCGGGGCTCTGCCCCGGTGTGTCGCCCGGGTCCTCAGATATCCCAACGACCTCCTGCTCACCCCCGAAGGGATCCGTCAGGTGGTACGTTCCCTGTATGCGCTCGGATGGCATCCGCGGCACATTGCCGGGCTGGTCCGTTCAAAATACGAGCGCGATTTCGGATGGGGCAATGAGTGGTATGCATACAGCGCATCAGCCCGCGCGGATACCTACACACGCATTTTTGCCGGCCTTATCACTGTCAAACTCGACCAGTTCGTAGACTTCAACTGTCAATCCACCAGAGAAAAGGGATACTGTTTTATCCCGCAGGACAACTGCGGTATCGATACACTGCGACACAAGGCACTGGAAAGGAGTACGCTATGAGTGACTGGCCTGTCGGATTGTCTACCGGCTGTTTTTACACGCAGAGCTTTTTTGATTGTATCGACAGCATTGTAAAAAACGGCTTTACCATGCTCGAGATATGCTCGTCACCGCAGCATCTGGACTACCATGATGAATCCGCTGTGAAGGAAGCTGCGCGGATTCTTGAGGCCGGGCATGTTGAGAGCTATTCGTTTCATGCGCCGTTTTCCGAAAAAATTGATATTACATCACTTGACGAAACAGCCCGGACTGCTGCAGCAGAGGAGATTATTCGCGCTGCCAAAGCCGCGTCAATGCTCAATGCGCGCTATTTTGTCCTGCATCCGGGACCGGAAAAATCATACACCGTATCGCCCGAAGAGCGAATGGAGCGCATGAAAAATGCAGCGGGGGTGCTCGACAGGATATGTGAACAGATCGCGGAAATGGGGGTTGGCGTTGTGATCGAAAATATGCTGCCGCACCTGTTTTGCGGCAATATCAGCGAAATGACCTGGCTGCTGGGAAGTATCAAAAGCGTTATTCCCGGAGCGTGCCTCGACACCGGTCATGCTTATCTGTCAAAAAACCTGTATAACGTGATGTACAAATTATCAGGACATCTTGCCATGGTCCATGCCAACGACAACACGGGGAGCGGTGACGACCATCTGCCGCCGGGAAAAGGCGATATCGACTGGAAAAAGCTTCTGTGGGAGCTTGGGCAAACCGGATTTCGCGGCTCGCTGATGCTGGAGATCGCCGGCAATGACCAGGTCGATGCAGAGCCCCTTCTGTACGGCGCGCGGGAATCACGACTCTATTTGCGGCGGCTGATGAAAGACCTGGCATTATCAAAACCGCCCACGGTTGCGTATGGACGTATGCATGAAGGCCGTGAAGAATAACAACAGGATACCGATCCGGTATGATACAACGAATGGTGAAAATTGCCGCAGTGCTACTTGGTGTGGCGGCCGGGATTTTTCTTGTCATTTCGCTTGGACTGGGGATCGCGGCACGGCGCCTGCTCGACAAGCCCGTACAACTCGGTTCCGGGACACTGCAGGTAACAGACCCCTCAATAACCCGGGGGTTCGGTGTCCGGGCACGCAGTGCGGTCTACCGTACACCCGGCGCCACGCTCCGGGCTGCCGGGATCAGCATCGCGCCGTCGCCGGTACTGTCGCTTCTCATGCTCCGTCCCTCTCTGTCGCTGCGGATCGACTCCCTTGTTGACACATTGACAGGGCCCCCGCGCGTGCCGGAAATTCCCGACAGCCTGCCCCTGCCGTCAATACCATCCCGCATCAGTGTACATGCCGGGATTGGCTGCGCAGCGTTGTATCGCCGGACCACTCTTCTGCTTATCGCCGGACAAACGGAAATATCGTTCAGGAACGGCCGTGTTGCTGAAGTGGAAATCGACAGTGCTGTATGGGCCGACGCCGTGAATCATGTGCCGGTTACCCTCCGGGCGCGAGCAGAAAAAACGCTGACCGACAGCGTCCATATTGGACTGAGGGCCCGGACCCGGGGAAATACGCTCCCGGGAGATTCGATTGCCGTCGCACTCAGCGCGAAAGCCGGTAACCTGATGAATGGCCGCGGTGCGGTCTCGATTTATGTTCATGATTCCCGTGTGTATAAAGACTTGATGCCGCTGCCGCGCGTGGTCCGGCCGCTGACCGGGCTCCGGTGCTCACTGACTGTTGCCCGGGCACCGGCAGGCAGGATCGCACTTGTCGTGAGCGGCACCGCGCCCGGCTTGCAAAAGACCGGGCCAATCAGGCCGGGAAAAAGCAATATCCGAGCCGCGTGTACAATAACCGGCCCCAAATGTACCTGGCGGATACGCGGCAACGGAGAATCGGGAACGCGCATTGCCTTGAATGGAGAATGCTCGGGCGTACATGCTGATTCACTGCTGCGCGGCAGAATTACCCCGCGCACCGGCCGGGTCGCGGTACGCGGCCATATCTCGAATGTGCCTGTTGTCATGCCCGGCCGGCAGTTCAGAGCAGGACTACGTATTGTTACTGCTGTTGTTGACAGGAACGGTATCAGTGGAATGTTCCATACTGCGGATTCATCGCGCATCGAAACATCGCTGCAATGGAATAAAGATGGTCTTCGCGGGCCGGTTGATGCGCATCCTGTTCCCCGTGAACGGTGGATGACCGCTTTTACCGATACGAATGTGCGGTTTGAATCAGCGAGGATCAGGGGATTTCTTTCTGAAAGCGGATTCTCCTTTACCCTTGCGGCGCAAAATGTCCGGGCATACGGCACCCGTGCGGATACGGTGCGTGCACATCAGCGGGTGACCGCCAGTGCCTATATCCTCGATTCGGCAACCGTTGGATATGAAAACCTTCACTGGGCAGCACAGGGGATAGTCCCATACCGGCCTGCAGATACTGTTGTCAAATTTGATGTCGCCCACAAGAGCTACGGCGCGGCAGGCTACCGGTTTATCAAAAACAAAAAACATTTTCTCACAATCGACAATCTTCATATGGATGCCCTGCCGTGGGATGCTTCCCGGGAATTGCCGGTGAAAGTCACCAGCCTGGCCGGCACCTTCCGCTTTGATATTTCCGGAGAACACGGCATGGCAGCGCTTGCTGCCGACGGCCTGTACAGGAACAGGATGTATCACGCCCGGACACGTGCTCGCTGGAACAGCGATACGCTGCGTGTTGACACGCTGGAAATTAACAGTGACTCGGGCGCGGTGAGCGCAGGATTGACCGCGGGCATTTCAACGCTTGCCGGTCTCCGGGATAATCCTGGCTCGCTTGCCGGCATCGACACGCTGTCACTGGCCCTTGACAGTGTGTATATCCCGGACCTGCTCGGACTGTTTATGCGTTCACCGCCGCTTGACCGGGGGGGTGCATCGGGAAAACTGGTGTATAACCGCGGTACGGGATTTCGCGGAAAGCTGGGTTTCCATGATGTTCGATTCAGGGACAATGCGCCGGTATCAGTCGATTACCTGGCTGTGACCGGTGCGCGGGACACACTAGTAGTGTCGGCAATTGTGTGCGGCCGCGTGGCATCAGATGAGCATGTGCAGCAGCCGGACACCGGCTTGCCTCATACGGCTTTTGCGGTAGTGGGGGAAGACGCCGCTGGTGCGGCATTTCCTGAGGAGCGCCTGAAAATGCAAAGTTTTTTTACGCTGGATAACGCGGAAACACTTTCGGGCCTGGTCCTGATAAAGGGCGGATTCGGTCTTCCTGAGGGTGCGGGCGCGCTGCGTAAAGTCGATATAGCCGCCCGCGCCGCACTGCCTCTTTATGAAAAAGAATTTGCACCGGTCCTGCACACCACGAAGCTGACAGGCGCCTGGGGGGTCCCCGGGCTTGACACGAACACTATTACGGGAACGGTAAAATATGCTCACCGGGAGCTGGTACTTGACTCGCTGCGGCTCCGCTCGCGCAACAGGACTGCGGCCGCGGGCCATGCGCGAGTGATATTCGATTCCGTGCCGCACATCGATGCGCGGCTGCAGGGCGCGGAACTCGGGTTTGCCCCGAACCAGCTTACAACGGTTTCTCTCGGGCTGTTCGATGTACGCGCAAACGGCTCGGTGAACAATCCGGATATTTCTCTTTTTGCCGATACCATGCAGGTGCGCTACGGACGGCTCCCGTTCCGGGTCGATGCCACGCTTGCAAAGAGCACGGTGGATGTGGATGCCGTGGGGTCTTCATCGCGTGCCGGTACACCCGCTCAGGCGCCGCTCCGCGTTAAAGGTTCAACCAGGCTTGTCCGGTCACGGTTCAGTTACCGGGTCGGAAGCCTTTCTGCGCTGCGCAACATCCTCAACGGATCCTCCGCGCCGCGCGGCTACGCACGGCCATCACGCGAAATCAATCTCGATATCGGCCTGCGAACCGTTAGTGGGGACAATCGCATACAAGCCGATTTCTTGAATATCCCCTGTCAGGCGGCAGTGCGGATTACGGGAACCTATCCGCATATGCTTGTTGACGGCAGGGTGTATTCTGAGCGGGGGACGATTGGCGCGGGCGCACAGGAATTCGATATCAGCGATTTTTCTCTGCAGTGGAACAATGAACGGGTCGAGCGGGGAGATGTTGAATTGACTGCAGGGAAGACGGTCGCGTCGAGCTGTGACAGCGACGATACGGTGGACTCGTGCACTGTCTATACCTATCTTGAAGGCACGCTTGCCAACGCGCAGTTTTCATATTCCAGTGATTGCGGTGCGGCCGACGCCGCTGATATTACCAGCCTGGCACTGGCTGTTCGACGGGGATGTTATACGCAAACAGCGATGGGGGCGGGGACCGGCGGCTCGGTCGGCGGTCAGGCGCTCTCGCTGCTCGAACCCGGCCTCAACCGTCAATTGACCGATATTGCCTCCCGGTTTACCGAAAACTGGATTGCGGAAGTTAACGTCAGCGGTCTTGGCGCGCTCGTGGCCGACTCGGCACAACAACCATTCAGAATTCGGGCGGTCAGCAAGAAATTCATGCGGTTCACGCTCAATGGTGAAGCAATCTATCAGGCGATTATCGACGGCGCGGAAACAACCTGGGAATACGCTCTGAGTCTCCAGTGGGAGCCGCCGCTGGATCGCTGGATTCCCGATAATGTCTGGAAACGCCGGCTGGAAGGTAATCTTACCCTTCAGGCAGGGGTCCGCGCCGAGCAGCGGCAGGGAGATGGACGGTTTGAAGACGCAGTGCGGCAGCGCGCGGGGATCGGCTATACCGCACGGTTCTGGAAACTGTTCGGAAGAAAAAACGACGGACGGTGAAGCAGAGCTGTGCAGACTGGAAAAATTATCTTGAAAAGGTGCGAGAGTGCGGTGGTACAACGCAATTATTCTGCTGTCCCCCAATCAGATTTGTGTTTATGAACAGCAATTGTAAAAGTATACAGACAGAAAACGGCATTGAACGAACCGGCAGGGCGCACTCGGGCCTGAAACGAAGAAAGCTTTATTTGCATTTTTTGTCTTCTCTGCACTTTCGCGTTCCAATGTGAGGTTTTTGGTATGGCACGCATGATCGTGAAATACAAATTGATTTACGGCATTTGCCTGGCTATGCTGCTCGCCGTATCCCGCGCGGGCGGAGAGATACAAGTTGACTTTTCGGGCAATGACGAGATCCGGTCCGGCAGGCTCCGCTCCGCAATACCGGACCCCCCGGAGGATTCCACGGGAAAATATTTTGCAGCCTGGGCCGGCGCCGCACAGGCGTCCATAGTCGCGTTGTATCGTGAACAGGGGTATTTCGATATCAGAATCAAAAAATCCGTCAAAACAGCCGGAAAGCGGGATACGACGGTGCTGTTTGAGGTCAATGAAGCCCGCCGGTACCGGTATGATACAGTGCGTGTTGAACCGGTTCGCCGGGATGACAGCGTACAAACGCCGCTTCCCGACCTTCAGGCGCAGCGCGCTGGTTATTACCGGCGCGAGGATATTCTCAGGGATCGCACCGCAATCCTTCGTGCACTGCGCAATGCCGGAT
>WJKA01000623.1 GCA_014729375.1 Chitinivibrionales bacterium | reverse complement strand
GTCCGGATCCTTCGTAATAGGTAATCTGCGTATGTATTTCGGTGGTGAAACCGTAGTTATGCGCGGGCCAGTCGGCCTGGAGGTGCCCGAACGGATCCGGTCCGCCGGGATAGGCGGGTGTCCAGTCTGAGTCATTATCGATCGGGAAAAATGCCGGGAATTCGATCCCGAACACACCCGGCTCGCCGGGGACTTCATCGAACCTGATGTCGATATAGAACGGCCGGTTGACACCGGGAACATCGTTATACCACTGTCCGAAATTCGAGGTTGTCGTCGCACACTGCGCCCCCTGCTTGAGCACTACCTGACGGTGATCGCCGGGGAACGGCGAATTCTGCACGCCGGTAAAAATTTTATCCTGCACCATGCCGTAGGTCGGCCCGCAGGTGTAATAATTGAAATCGGGATGCATGCCTGCAGTGTCAATCGTATTACGCTCCTTGAAATCGCGAATCTTGGCTTTCACTATTTTGGTCTTTTCGCGGATGTTAAGCCGTATGCTGGTCGTAATTTTGACATTGCTTGCATGGGTATGGCGCTCTGCATGGAAAAAATCGAACGTATAAGTCTTGCCGTCTTCGAGAAAACCGGCGGGAAAATCGTTGAGCCGCACCGTATCACTCTGCTCCGGATGAAGTCCTCCCAGGTCAATCACCAGCGAATCGTTGATAAATACCCAGACATCGTCATCACCGGTAAACGAAAAAACCTGATCTTTATCAGCCATATAGGTGAATGTGGCATGAAACTCGGTAGTAAACGTGAAATTATGGCCGCCGTCAAAATCATTAAACGGCTCCAGCGGCGGATCATTCAATGAGACATACGGTTCACCTTGATCAAGCGGGAAAAAATCCGAATCGATATACGTAAGCAACCCATTTGCCTTCACCAGAAACGGCAGCTCGATCGAAAATGTCCTGTTGACACCGGGAACATCATTGTACCATTGCTCGAAATCCGCCTCACTGGTCCAATACGTGCCCGGGCCCCATTCAATAAGCTTCGGCCCGCGCTCGTCACCGGCTATCGATGAAGTATCATCGGTGGTATCGATAATGCTGGCGACAGCGCCTTGCATGCCGTTGCCTTGATAGGTCTCGAAATCCGGATGGTCTTCCGAGTTGAAATCGCGGATTATGACCTGAAGCCATGCGGTGTCGACTACCGAATCGGGATCCTGTGCCTGGACAAAATTGATCGGACACAAAACTGAAACTGCAAAATAAATTGTAAGGGCCTGCGCAAAGAAACCGCCACGCCATTGAGAAAAACGCCGTTTAAGCGAATAAACAGTTGAAAAATTTTGCCCTTGCATATCTACTCCTTCTGATATATTGGTCAAAATTAGCCATTAATTCTATTAATATATCTATTTTCAGCCATGATGCAAGGTTTTTCTTTGTTGATTTTTTGCACGTAAATTTCATGCAATATCATTTTGGTCATCAGGAAAAGCGCTTAAAACAAGGATTTTTCCAGGGATACTGAACATTTCTATCCAATCCCGCGCACAAGCGACTCAACCGGGGGCATACCTTTTTCCCCCTAGCCGGCGGAGCCGGAGATGTCATAGGTCAGAAGTCAGCTAAGAAAATTATGTTCATTGACTTATACAAATTATCTACGCAAAAAACGTATTTGTCACTGACAGAGAGTCTAAACGACCTCTTTATGCCAGTTTGTATCAGCCTCAACAAGGAATCCTTTTATTTATTGCCATAAGTTATATTTCCGACAATGCCCGTGCCAATCATTGAATTCACCAATGTCTGTTTTTCCTATGGCCGCCGTGAAGTGCTGCATAATGTTACGTTTGCAATCGAGCCAAACAGTTTTGTCGGCATCGTCGGACCGAACGGTGGCGGGAAAACAACGCTTCTGAAGCTGATCCTGGGACTTCTCAGGCCTGAACGGGGGCAAATCCGGGTGTTTGGCGGGCCGCCTGAAAAGGCGCGACCGAAAACCGGTTATGTCATGCAGCATATGCAGTACGATCCGCGCTTTCCAGCGACAGTTCTTGACATTGTGCTGATCGGCCGCGTGCATAATCACCATATAGGGCCGTATTCCCGCAACGATAAAATCCATGCCGAAAACGCGCTGGAAAAAGTAGGCATGTCCGGAATGTCATCCGTATCGTTTGCCGAATTGTCGGGCGGCCAGCAGCAACGCGTGCTTATCGCACAGGCGCTTTCCGGAGACCCGGAAATTTTGCTTCTTGACGAGCCCACGGCAAACATCGACAGTGACGGCGAACAGGCGATCAACGATCTCCTTTCTTCACTGAGAAAACGGATGACTGTCATCGCCGTATCACACAATGTAAATACGGTTTTCAGCACGGTATCACATGTCCTCTGTGTTAACAGAACAGCGGTGATCAATCCGATTGATCAATTGCATCCGGATACGCTCGACATGGCGGACGGCGGCACCATGACGGTGCTGCACCATGCGCTGAACTGTCATGTATTCGATCATTCGCAAACACAATCGACCCCTCACCGGGCCAACTTGACTGATCTCATGGATGGCGATTAATGACCGCATTCTTTTACGACCTTTCCCGCTATTCGTTTCTGCAACTGGCCCTCGCCGCCGGGCTGCTCGCTTCAGTCTCTTCGGGCATTGTCGGAAGTCTCATAGTCGTGCGACGGTCGACCTATATAGCCGGTGCAATTTCACACTGCATTCTCGGTGGTATGGGAGTCGCCCGGTACCTGCAAACGGTGCACGATATCACATGGCTTACCCCGCTTGCCGGCGCAGTGATTGCATCAATGATCGCGGCATTGATCATCGGATGGACCACCGTGTTCGGAAAAGAGCGCTCCGATTCGGTCTTCAGCATTGTCTGGGCGCTCGGCATGGCAATCGGGATTACCTTTATCATGAAAACACCGGGGTACGGACAGGACCTGATGAGCTACCTGTTCGGAAGTATCCTCATGGTGTCGGTAAAAGACGTCTGGCTCATGGCTGTGCTTGACATTCTTGTTGTTGCCCTTGTCCTGCTCTTTTATAACCGGATACTCGCCGTGTGCTTTAACGAAGAAACCGCTCGGGCGCGAGGAATCCCGGTGGGCGTATACACGATGATAATCCTGGTAACTACTGCGCTTACCACCGTACTGCTCGTGCAGGTTGTCGGCATTGTCCTTGTGATCGCACTCCTGACACTCCCTGCAGCAACGGTTTCTCAATTCGTCCAAAAGCTTTCCTTGATAATGATCTGGTCGGCCGTACTCTGCTTTCTGCTGGTCTTCTCCGGACTCGTTATCAGCTATGGTCCCGAGCTGCCGGTGGGCGCGACAATCATTGAACTGGCAGGACTTGTATATCTTTGCGCACTGGGAATAAACCGGCTGAAATATTCATTTAAAAAATGACATGCATGTCCTTTTGCCACCCGGCTGCCTCCCATTATATTTATAGCAGTCATTATTGTTCTTTTTGCAGATTAGCACCATTCCAGGAGTAGCTCCACTCATGCGGCGCCACGGAACATTCGGGATCATCACAGGTGTATTTTTCATTTCCACCGTTTTTTCACAACAAGCGCGGATTGTTACAATTGTCGATACTGATATGGGTCTTGACGATGCACGTGCGCTGGCTTTGCTTCTCTGCTCGCCGAATATCGAAATAAAAGCGATTGTCACCTCTGACGGTTCCTCATCACCAGATGAAGGATATATAAATATTCTGCGGATTTTAAATTATATGAACAAGACGCCTATCCCGGCAGGGATCGGCGGGACGGCCAACCCTCCACCGTGGCGGGAGAAATCCAATACGCTAGGATGGGCGCAGTGGCAGGGCCCTCAGGAACACGGCAAAAATCCACCAACAGCTCTTTCCATCATAAAAGGTGCGCTGAATCATGAAAACGATCCGGTTGTATATATCTGTCTTGGTCCGCTTACAAATCTGGCCGAATTGCTTGCAAAAGATAAACATTCAATTACTAAAATCTCCCGGGTACTCTACTTCGGCAATGCACCGTCATCAGAAAACAGGTCCTGGAATACTATGCGC
>WJKA01000622.1 GCA_014729375.1 Chitinivibrionales bacterium | reverse complement strand
GATTTCGATAAGCGTATCCACATCGAGCTGTTTACAGCGCTCCATACACTCTCTCCAATAAACTGGCCGGGTCAATTGCCAGGTTATCCGGTGCTTGATTTCAGCGCCGTCGGCTTCTTCCCTGCCGGTACCGTTGAGAATAACAGGAGTATGTGCGTCCCTGAATATATACTGTTTCGCCCATTCTTCAAAAGCAACTCTCGCTTCTGTCATGCAGTTGCTGTGCCACGGCCCCGCCACCAGCAGACGTCGGCACCGTCCGAGCTTATCCTGTGCGATACGCGCTGCAAAAGCCTCCAGAATATCGATTTCTCCTGAAAGCACTACCTGATTCGGAGCATTATCATTTGCGAGTACCATTTTGCCGTCAACATTGATTTCCTCAATAAGCTTCTCAACAGTTTCCACGGGAACAAAAAGCACGGCCATCATGGCACCGTTACATTTCAAAGCAGCGGCATCCATAAGTTCGCCGCGTTTGGCCGAAATAATAACGGCATCCTCACAACTGACTGTGCCGCTCGCACCAAGCGAAGTAATTTCTCCAAGAGAGTGTCCGAGCACGTAATCGGGCGCAACTCCTCTTTCGATTAGATGCCGGTGCAACCCCAGACAAACAGCAGAAAGCGCGGGTTGAAGATACCGTGCAAAACGAAGTTTCTTTTCAGGCCCCCTTAAACAAAGCCTTTCGAGGTCTTCATGAGCAAAATCACTTCCCAACTGAAGTAATTTTCTGAAAAACCGGTCCGATTTAAAAATATCCCGGGCCATCCCCACTTCCTGTGAACCCTGCCCGGGAAATAAAAAAGCAATTTTTCCCATAAGTGACTTATGCTACCGTCGAAGTAAGCCCTCCGTCAACGATTAACGCCTGACCGACTATGTATGAAGATTCTTCAGATGCAAGAAACAGTACGGCATTCGCAACCTCATCGGCGGTACCAAACCGTTGCAACAATATCCGCTTGATATTCTGTTTTTTTATGTCTCTTTGCATGCGTGCAGTCATGTCGGTGTCTATAAATCCCGGAACAACGGCGTTTACCCGCACACCTCTGGGCCCCAGTTCAGCAGCAAGGGAGCGCGAAAACGCAAGGAGTGCTCCTTTGGACGCTGCATAATTCGATTGACCGGCAATGCCCACCAGCCCGGAAACCGATGCAATATTGATAATGACCCCCGACTGCGCGGAAAGCATCGGGCGGGATACCATCTTGGCCCACCGAAAAGCCCCCGACAAATTGGTGTCCAGGACCTTCTGCCATGATTCATCAGGCATCATCATGAGATACTGGTCGCTGGTAATCCCGGCATTATTGACCAATATGTCTATTCCGCCCGATTGCTTTACTACCGTATCGACACTGCGCTCGATCGACGACATATCTCCCTGCGGGCAAAGGATTTTATGTGCCGGATACTCCTTTTCAACCCCCACAGCCTCTTCTTCATGACGGTGATATGTGAAGTAAACCCGCGCCCCCCGATCGCACAGCATTGCCACGATCCGACTGCCGATACCCCGGGAACCACCGGTAACTATAGCTACTTTATTTTCAAACCCTTTGCTCATAGGTCAACAACATTTTTCATTTTTTTCAAGGCAGTGCCATTGTTCAAAAAAACGGCAATTATTTCCCCCGGAACTCCTGCATGCAACTTACATTTCATCAAGTTTGACACCAAGACTTTTCGGAAAGATCGGCGGCATGGATATCGTTTCAACAACCGGGCCCTCAGCAGATCCAAGCGGGAACTGCAGCCCGGCAAATGCTGTCTCTACCGGGAAAAGTGCAAGACCGATCTTTGTATTCAGGATATAGGAATAGCAATCCGCCACCACCTCAGCGTGGTGCCCCGTATCAACATGGACTTTTGCACCGGTTGTCAAATCCGCACAGCCGGGTTCCGCTTTAATGCCGATTATCTTCTTTCTTAATCCGTTTTCTCTGTTTTTGTAAATAACTCCGGAACCGGAAAACCCTTCTTTTTCGAAATCTATCATCCACTGAAGCCCCAGAGGAAGCGGGTCTCCCGTGCGGACGCCCTCAGCATGAATATTGAAAAACCGTCCCTCAAGCCGCAGATCATTATGGATATCCACTCCGCAAAGCGACCCGTTGTATTTTTCGACAAGTTCTTTCAGCCTGTCAAACAGTGACTCCGCACAATTGCAGGGGGCCAAAATCAAATACCCGAATTCCGAGGTCTTTCCCGCCCTGAACAGAAACACCGTGCTGTCTTCATACGGATACTCCTCAAGCGAGAGGTACGGAAGCCCGGGAACATCCGCGCCGAAAAGCTCTTTGGCAACCCTCCATGCCTCAAATCCATCAATGCCCAGAAGAACATAGTTGCCGGTAATGTCCTCAATGCCAGCGTCCGCTCCCCCCAGGCCACTGATTATGCCATTCAACGATGCATCGTCGATAATGCTCTCGCATAAAACCAGAAACTCTTCATCGTTGTTGGCAACATAGCAATCCGATACAATTTTCCCCGATTCATCGGCAATAAATGTATGAAGCATCCTTCCAAATCTGACCTTCGCTGCATTGCCCGCAACCAGCTTGTCCAGGAAATCAATACCGGTTTCTTCAGGAACCCGGTACTTCTGCATAAAAGAAAAATCAGTCAACCCTGCACTGTTTCGTATAGTAAAGTACTCTTCTTCCCTGCCGGTACAGGATTGCACTATCTGAGTTCCATATCGTTCTCCGAGGGTTGCTCCGGAAGCAGCCAGTTTGTTTTCGAGTGGCAATGTCCTCATTGGCCGCCTCCTTTCCTGTCCTGCTCTTCAATGATAAAATCAACGATTGTATTGATCGAACGAAGAACGGATACATTATTGTCGGGAATTTTTATTCCAAAACAATTTTCAACGCAGAGCACAATCTCAAGCGCATCAAGAGAATCAAGTCCCAGGCCCGCGCCCAGAAGGGACACATCCTCATGAAGGTCTTGGGGTGTGTAGGGCAGGTTGAGCCGCTTGATAAGTTCCTTTTTGAATGTGGTGATAATTTCCGACCGTCGTTTTATTACTTCATGCACGCGTGCAGACATTCATTCTCCTGTTTTTTCGGCATTATGGCACATATTACACAAATATCGATAAAAAGAACTCAAATATAATTT
>WJKA01000621.1 GCA_014729375.1 Chitinivibrionales bacterium | reverse complement strand
TCGTTATATCGAGTTGACCGCGTGATTTCATCCCGCAGCAGTTTCTGGAACTGACGGTGATTGTTGAGCCCGGTAAGCCCGTCATGGGTAGCAAGGTTCCGTGCCTGTTCGAGGACCTGGATTTTTTCGAATGCGAGGCCGGCCGATGTTGCCAGGCGGGAGAGAAGCGCGCGGTTGAACCCCGAAAAAGCATCTTTTTGCGATGATTCCAGGAGGATTCCACCCTTGCACTCGTCAACACCAACCGGGTAGGCGAGAAACGACCGCATTCCTTTTGTTTTCGGCTCGCCGTCGAAGTAACGTATTTCATACTGGCCTCGGGTAAAATTTCTGAAAAAGCACATGTTCTTTGTATAAAGCAGGCTGATAAGGGATTTACTTTTCAGTGAAAAGCTCTGGTCCTGGAGCTGCCGGGAATCGGGGCCCCAGGCGCGCTTGATCACCGCTTCATCACCCGCTTCGTTTTTCAGGCTTATTGTCAAGCGATCACAGCTAATTGCAAAGGGGATAATTTCAGCCATCTTATCAAGAACTGCTTCGATGTCATGTTTCTGGAAAAAGTACTTCTCCGTATTGCTCATGGCGGCAAAGCGGACATATTTCAGCTTGTGCTGTGTATGAACATACGCGTAATAGACGGCTTCGCCGCAGATGCGGCCGACCATACTGAGGTATGCGTGGATTTCATCAGTAAAGTGCCTGGGTTCGGTACTGTCCACAATGATTATCCCGCGCTCGATCCCTGCAGCGACAACCGTGCCGGCCATTAATGAACGGATTCCCGCATCTTTTGTGTAATAATAGAGGGTCATGCTGTCGGTGACAATGTCCTGCAGCGTAAGCTGCTTGAGACCATCCTTGAGAAAGCTCCCGATTACGCCGACACCGGGATAGAGTATGGCTTTATCGTTGATATGGTTGCTTTTTGAGTCGAACCGGCGCAGTGCATACCCGCCGTCATCAGAGGGAAAAAAGATCGCAACAGTATGCGCATCCACATGCGACCGTATCAGTGAAATACAGTGATCGAGGATCGTGTCGACAACATGCTCGATTTCTTCCCATTGCCCTTTTGAGTAGAGACTTCCGAGAACATCCAGCTTGATAGTGTTGTCTGCCGCGCCGACTTCGTTTTCAATCTGACGGGGGAGGGAGAGCATGCCTGTCGTGGATGACCGGGGAGGGCCTTTTTTTTTCGATGAGGGGTGGCGGAAAGCTATTGCCATGCAGATTGAACACAATACAAGGGCGAGGGGCAGGCACAAAACCTGAATATAGGCGGCGGCCAGGTGAAGCACGATCCCTACGCATAGAATCAGGGCGCCCGCAAGAATCCACTGTTTCCTCTTATGTGTCAATTGCATGCAGAAGGCTATTTTCCTCCTATGATCGCGTGCACTGTTTTGAGTATGTCGTCTTTGTCAAACGGCTTGGGAACAACATCGTTAAAACCCATGTTCAGCAGGCTCTTGACTGGATTTTTTTCAACGAATGATGTCAGTGCAATTACGGGAATTGAGCGCGTGTCCGGGCCTTTTCTCAAGCGATTGATGAATCGAATTCCATCCATAACAGGCATCATGATATCGGTAATAATGAGATCGGGTATTTGCTGCTGCGCAAGGTTGAGGCCGTCAAAGCCGTTCAGCGCAGTGAAAATTTCATAATCGCTGAACAGAACAACTTCAATAAGGTCAAGCGTATCATGATCGTCATCGACAACAAGGACCTTTTTCTTTGTGCTCATGCATCACTCTTTCTATACAAAAGAAGTCCCAGGAGCAGGAACACCGCGTTTCCAAGCCAGGCGCCGGCAATCGGTGGTATATGTCCGTTTTTGCCGAATGCAAGCGCGAACCGGGCGATAATCCAGTACGAAAATACGATCAGGAGCCCGATTCCGAAAA
The DNA here is from genome assembly GCA_014729375.1 of Chitinivibrionales bacterium. Taxonomy (GTDB): domain Bacteria; phylum Fibrobacterota; class Chitinivibrionia; order Chitinivibrionales; family WJKA01; genus WJKA01. The sequence continues at coordinate 2,163 of WJKA01000621.1, read as the reverse complement.
GAAGCGCACCGCCTCCTTTCCCGATGCGAGCGGTAATTGAAAGCCCCAGAAGTATTACAATAAAGTTCATGAACGGGTACGCAATCTTGAAATAAAGGTCGGTGTTGTATTTATCCACTTTCTCGCCCCGCCGCCTGGTTTTGTCGATGTAGTCTTTAAGCTCCCAGTAGCTCATCTCCTCAGGTGTTTTTATTCTGACAACCATTTCTTCCGGGCTCGCAGTAAGAACACTGTCAAAAAGGGTGTCGAATGTCATCATTGTCGACGAGTCTCGGGTAAAGCGACGTACCGCACCGTTGACAAAATGCCAGTTGCCGTCAGTGTACACCGATTTTTCCGCATGGATTCGCTCGACTATCCGGTTGCCGCTGAATGTTTCCCGCCATACATTTCTGGTTTTCTGAGGAAATGTCCTGAATTCCTGAAAACAGTAAATCGTATTTTTGTTGCCGAAATAATAGAAATTCCGACGGAACTCACGATGGCCGTGATATGTTTTTCCTTTGGAAGAATGACGTTCACTTCTGATCTCTTCCATTAATTCCCGTCGTCTGACATTTGCTTCGGGAAGCACCATTTCACTGAAAAAGAAATTGACCCCCACCAGACATATGCCCAGAAACAGCAGCGGAAGCGTTGCCCGGCGAATACTTTTGCCGGCGGCTTTCATTGCCACCAGCTCGCTGTTTTTTGCCAGTTTGCCCATTGCGAACATGGATGACAGCAGCATGACGACAGGAAAAACCAGTTGAATAATCCAGGGCATGTAGTACCAGTAAAAAAGGGCTATCTGCTGAACAGGGACCCCCTCGAAACGCCGGGAGTTGGATACATAATCGACAACCACGAAGATGATAGTAATTGCAGTGAAAACCCCGACCATGTTGCCGATAAAAAGGCGTATTATGTAAATAGGCAGGATGCCGATCAGATAACGGATAATCACGAGGGGGAAGGTGATTATTTTTATGGGGAGGGTGAGTATGGACCGAAGGACCCGGAATACTTTTCTTTTTTCACCGAAACCGGTGAATTTTTGCCATATTTTTACAACGGGCGCGTAAGAGATAAACGTCGTTTCACGAACCATGCGGATTATCAGGAAGATGCCGCACGCGGCCAGAAGGATATTGCCAGACCACATGGCTGCAAACGGAGATATTACAAGTCTGTCGGCAAGGTTTTCACCTTTTATCAGAAATGCCCAGTAAAGAATGAAAAAGAAAATACTGTAGCTTGCTGCGACAGTCATCCCGCCCCGGCGGGCCATAATGCCGAGCGGCGCGCCGATCAGAACAAAAATGATACAGGCCACGGGAATTGCATATTTCTTGTGAATTTCAACAAGGTACTGGGCTATTTTTTTCTTTTCACTGTGTATACGGCGGGCTGTTCTGTCCGCAAGCCGGATTTGTGCATTCTGAGCAACAATCGCGTTTCTCCGGGCAGCGCCGAACCGGCGTGCCCATGCAGAAAAGGTCGGAAGGGAGTCGGCCTGTTCCCCGGAAAGGCTGTCTGTACCGGCAAGTGCGGATCCCAGGCTGTCAAAATATGCAATTCTGCCGATAATACTGTCGATCATTATGGAGTGATGCCTCCGGTGGTCCTGTTTCCGTTTCCGGTATTCCCTGATGTCCTCACGCATCATCTGCGAGCTTTTTTCCCGGTCACCGCGATATTTGCTGTCTGTCCGGTGAAGATCGCTGTCGACATTCTCAATGTACAGGACCTGTTTGTCAAACCTGCCGATAAAATGCTGTTCCTTGTTTTCGCTGCTGATACTGTGGGTTTCGCCGTGGTAGAGGGTAAGGCGCAGATAGACGCGGTCGGACGTCTGGCGCACCTCGCCTGAATCGGCGATTGTCGTTGAGGGATCCTCACCGGGCACGTCGGAGAATATCTTGACTCCCTGGAGCTTCCCGGTCCTTCCATCGGCCTTGTCGACATAGATAGCGTAATTTTCAAAATCTTTTATCAGAACGCCGGGCTCTATAAATGCCGCGGGCCTTTTGCGGGAGATGTCCGACATAAGGTTTGCAGTCCGGTGGTTGGCATCGGGCAAAATAAGGTTGTTGAAAAAAATCAGGCATACGCAAATCACCGATGCCGACACGGTGACCGGCGCAATAAGATGATACAGGTTTAATCCGGATGCCTTTATTG
>WJKA01000620.1 GCA_014729375.1 Chitinivibrionales bacterium | reverse complement strand
GTATAGGATTTCTTTTTGCCGCCATTGGCTCGGCAGTCGGGCTGGGCAATATCTGGAGATTTCCGTATGTCGCCTATGAAAACGGCGGAGGTGCATTTCTTATTCCCTATTTTGTCGCGCTGATTACCGCCGGCATTCCGATTCTCATGCTGGAATTTGCTCTCGGCCACAAAAAGAAGGCATCCGCTCCCAAAGCATTCCGGATTATCGATGAGCGCTGGGAGTGGCTCGGATGGTGGTCGGTGTGTTTTGTCATGTTCGGCATTGTGATGTATTACATCGTGGTTATCGGGTGGTGCATCAATTACCTGTTTTTTTCATTCGGCCGTGTCTGGGGAGATGATCCCGACGGATTTTTTTTCAAACAGTTTCTTAATGTCAGCGATATTGCACAAGGCGGATTATGGGACGGTGCGTTTTCGTTCCGTCCCTGGATCGCGCTTGCGGTCCTGCTTGTCTGGTTTGTTAACTGGCTGATAACATTCAAAGGCATAGAAAAAGGTATAGAAAAAGCAGTGAAAGTCATGATGCCGGTTTTATTCGGTATTACGCTTGTTATAATTATCTGGTCTTTTTTCCTTGATGGCGCGGGTGACGGGATCAGGCATTACGTGACGCCGGATTTTAAAAAAATATTCAATAAGGATGTATGGATCGCAGCCTACGGCCAGATATTTTTCTCGCTTTCTCTGGGATTCGGTATCATGATCGCCTATTCATCATACCTGCCGAAAGAGGCGAATATTTTCAAAAACGGCCTGATCGTTGGCTTTACAAACAGCATGTATGAAGTGTTCGCCGGGTTCGGCGTGTTCAGTGTACTGGGGTATATGGCCATGCAGCAGGGGACTGAGATCAAGGAAGTTGTCACCAGCGGGATCGGGCTGGCATTTGTTGCATATCCGAAAGCAATATCCCTGCTTCCCTTCGGCGCACTCTTTGGTGTCCTGTTTTTCTTTCTGCTTACCATTGCCGGAATTTCCAGTTCCATATCGATTATTGAAGCATTTACCTCTGCGATTCTCGATAAATTTAATTTTGCGCGCAAAAAAGTAATAACCGTTATTTGCCTGATAGGTGTTGCAGGATCAATGCTGTTTGCCACCAGAGCCGGAATATACTGGCTGGATATCGTCGATCACTTTCTCAATCAGTACGGCTTGATTACCGTCGGTGTGCTTGAAGCAATTATTATCGGATGGTTCTACCGTACCGACCAGTTGAAATACCATATCGTTTCGCAACTGGGATTGAGTGGAAACCGTCACCGGATATTCAATTACATCATTTTGCGGCTCTGGATGTATTGTATCCGGTTTATCACGCCGGTGGCGCTGGGAATGGCAATTGTTAATAGTCTCCTGCAGGAATTCGTAGAACCCTATGGCGGCTATCCGATTTCTGGTATTATATTCCTGGGAGTGGGGTGGATTCTTGTCACCCATATTGTCGCGTTCGGAATCTCGGGCCTTCCCTGGCAGAAAAAGGACGAGCGTATCGAATCGATGGTATAATCAGAATTCGTGAATCCACAGCGGCCTGTAGCCGTTATACATTCCTTCGCCATAATTGAGCATTACAATTTCCGTGGTCACATTCCGTTTGGTGTTGATTATGAACCGGTCGATTGTTTCACGCGAAATGTAAATTCCTTTCCCGTGCTCGTCGAACAATCCCAGTGATATACCATCGTCGCCCCTGGTTGTATTTCTTTCCAGCCAGTAGAGCACCGTCTGTTTGGTTAAATTCCCTTTTTGGTCGCGCACAGCTACGCCTGCTTTTTCGGAATCCGCGCCCCAACTGACAATAATTTCTTCATCGGGATCGAGCGTGACATCAAGGTCCCACTCGCTTTTCCTGTCTCCCTGCTCCTCACGGGCGCCGTAGTAAATTGCATTAATAATAATTTCGCCGGCCGCCTGACGGAATTTTCGCTTGTGACGGTCATCAGGCATGAAATCGATTATTTTTTGTAACACCGTCTCGACCTGCCCGGAATTGCTGATATGCCCGGTTGTAACAACGCCGTCAATGTATCGCTCCAGTCCGAAAACCTCTTCGCTGAGGATATTTTTCACAAGCACTTCAATTTCCTGAAAATTAAACGGTGTTGTTTTGGAAATAATATTTCCGACATTATAATCGCGGGCAAGCCTGATATAATCCCGGACATCATATGCAGTAATTAATGCTGTCTTAAGCCCGGGATACAGGGCCGACGCGTCGTTTAAAAGCTCAAAGCCTTTCTTGCCCGGCATGTTGATATCGGAAAGAAGAAGGTCGCAGGCCCCGTTGCGAAGGATATCGAGCGCTTTTTCAGCGTTCGCAGCGCACTGCACCCTGTATCCCTTTTCCGTTAAAAAGCCATAAAGGATATCCAGCATGTCCGGTTCGTCGTCAACTACCAGAATCGTTTCATTCATTGATCTTTCCTTTTCCTGCCGGCAATGATATGAAAAAAGATGTTTTGCCCGGTTGAGACGAGAATGCAATCTCGCCGCCCGATTCCGCGACAATTTTCTGCACTATTGCCAGGCCGAGACCGGTACCTTTGCCCGGATCTTTCGTGGTGAAAAAAGGATCGAATACTTTTTTCCTGATATCCTGATCAATTCCCGGCCCGGTGTCAGTGATTGTGACCATAATCGATTGACTATCCACAATTCCCGTTTCCAGTATTACTGTCCCCCGTCCATTCATGGCATCCGCGGCATTGCTGATGATGTTCAGCATAACCTGCACGAGACGGGACCTGTCGCCGTAGACATGGAGATCGTCGGCATACTTTTTTTCGATACTGATATTATCGAATACATTTTGATACGCAACATGAGTCAATGCTTCATCCAGAACATCACCAATGCGGTGAAATCCCATGGAGGTTGCCCGGTGTCGGGCAAAATCAAGAAGGTTGTTGACAATTGATGCACACCGTTCGGCCTGACGCTCGATTGATTCGAACATTGCCAGCATGCCGGCGCGATCGGTTTTTGCGGCAGTTTGCGCCCGCTGTGCCCGCGCACTGATAATTGACAAGGGGTTGCGCAATTCATGGGATATTCCGGAAAGCATCGTACCAAGAGTGGCAAGCTTTTCGGTGCGATACAAGTGGACCGTCGTGTTTTCCTGTTCGGTGATATCCTGAAACAAAAAGATTGCACCGATCGCCGTTCCATCTTTCTCAAGCATGGTGTGCCCTGACACCTGAAGGCAGGTTTCTTTGATCCGGATTTTTTCTGTCAGAGGAGGCGGTATCGTCGGGTCCCCGCCGGGAATGAGCTTTTCGATGAGAACCTGCACGCTGGACGGAACAAACGATTTATAGCTTATCCCGGTGAAATCGGTTTGTTTCAATTGCAGGAGGTCCCTCGCCTGCTCGTTTACCAGGATCGTTATGCCGGAGATATCGATGATAATCAGTCCAGAACGGAGTGAATCGATAAAATTCTCAGTGAAACTCCGCTGATGGTCCACCAGCCTGTCGCGGATCGAGAGTTCTTTGCGCAGGTGTTCTTTCTCCCGGAGGGCTTCCTGGAGCCTGCGGAAATTTGCATTAATTTTCCGGAAAAGGATGATT
>WJKA01000619.1 GCA_014729375.1 Chitinivibrionales bacterium | reverse complement strand
GTGTTCACATTGATGCACGCTTTCCGCTCATGAAACTTGCCTGTACAATAGACAGCAGGATCGAGCCTCATTCAATTGAGAAAGTGATGCTTACAACACAAGATCCGTTTTCCCGGGAAATCCTTCGCTCAGGCCAACCTCTGTAGATTTTCCGTGTATTTATTGATGAAAGCCGACCACCCATATTGTATATTTCCTCAATAAAATTGAGGATTTATGAAAAAACAGCATCCACAAAGCACAGCCAACGAGCTATATGAGATTGCAGACTCACAGCAGGGGTATTTCACTGCGGCCCAGGCACGTTCAATTGGAATTTCTGATAGTGCTCACCCCTACCACGTACGCCGTGGAAACTGGATACGTGAATGGCGCGGCATTTATCGTCTTGCTCGATATCCTGAATCGAATGATTCCCATCTTGTGCTTTGGGCGCTCTGGTCTCGTAATCGTCAAGGCATTGTTCAAGGAATCTATTCACACGAAACAGCACTCAGGCTCTTTGAGATCAGCGATGTAAACCCAGCAAAGCTGCACATGACAGTTCCCCCAAATTTCCGCAGAACTGCTGATATTCCAAAAGGGCTCGTGCTTCACGAAGGTATTGTTGAGGATACAAATTGTGAGCAAAGACACGGATATAAGGTAATGAAACCTCTCCCGACAATCCTGGCGCTCATAAAAGAAGGTCTGGTTTCGATGGAAATTATCAGACAAGCACTGAAAGATGGCATCGACAAAGGCATACTGATCAGAAGGCAAATTCTCAATTTCAATATTGACACAAAAATCAAGGATCAGCTCGCAGGCATACTGGACCGACTATAATGTCAACTTCAAAGAAATATACCTCACCAAACAGTATGAGAACAGCGCTGGAGGAGCGCCTTAAAAGTGAATCCAGATCAAGCGGTCGTGATTTGATGAGGCTGCGTCGCCATGTAGCTTTTGATCGTTTTCTTGCCCGAATATTCTCCGACGACACGCCAGGTCTTGTGGCCAAAGGAGGGTACTCTCTCGAACTACGCATCCACACTGCAAGAACGACAAAGGATGTAGACTTCTCTTTCAGAGGTAATCTTAATGGATATTGGACGGGAAACCCCGAGGATCTGCAATTGTTCCTGACCGAAAAAGCTAATGTTGATCTACAGGATTTTTTCATATTCTCAGTCGGTCGTGCGTCCCTTGACCTCGAAAACGCACCATACGGTGGATTTCGGTTCCCCATTGAGGCGACTATGGCAGGCCGAAGATTCGATTTTTTCAGTATTGACATTGCTGCTGGGGATGCGTGGTTTGAACCTCACGAAAAACTGGAAACTCACAACTGGCTTGGATTCGCTGGAATCCCTCCCGCAACAGTTCCGGTCATCAGCCTGGAACAGCAGTTCGCGCACAGCCGCGAGACAGAGAAAATTCACGGGTCAAAGACCTGGTGGATATGGTGCTGATCATCCGGGAGAATTCGATGTCAATCGATATACTCAAGGAAATAGCAAAAGCGACCTTCACAAAACGGGAAGGGAGCATTTGGCCACCGCAATTTGAAGATCCGCCGGCTACCTGGGCGAGACGGTTTAAACCGATGGCCGAAATGTGTGGGATTACTGACAGCATCGACGCGGCAGTTGAGGAAGTCCGGGCCTGGTGCGGACAGGTGGGGGTCGTGAAATGATCGAAAATGAAAGGCATGGCAACAATGCTTGACGGCCTCACATTATTACCAGATGTTGATCACTGTTATGCAATAGGTTTGCTGGATGAAGGCTGATATGCGTAGATAGTGGGTTTATTCATAAGGGTACACCTCTTAATCTGGAACCGCTGAGTGCGCGAAGATTGCGCGGAGAATTGGGAGAATACTGTTAGTGTTATTTCATTTCTTATAAATTTTACAATAGGTCATAGTATATTTTTTTCACCCATTCACCGATAGGCCGATAAGCCGATATAAATATACCATGCGGAAACAGAACTATCTGTGCATAATCTGTAGTACAGAGCGAGAAAAATCGAGTAGCCGAACTAAACCAACGATATTCCCTTTTTTACTTCTTCATGAAAACCGGATTCATCGTGGCCGGTTATATACAGGTGGGGTTCAATGAGGGTATCTACCTTGCGGCGAAGGGAGTATAGACGTTTTAATGATTCAAAATAATCGCCAGGCATTGCATCAGTAAAAATTCCGACATCAATATCGCTGTCATCACGGGCTCTGTCGGAAACATGTGAACCAAAAAGGTATGCCGCATTATACGGTATAACATCATTTACCATCAAAACAAACACTTTTGCTTTCTCTATAGCTTTGCTTTTATCCATATAAATATTTCTTTTTTCCGAGCATTACCAATGCGGTTTCCAGATCGTATTCTGCGAGTTCCAGCCAATATGATATTCTTGAATTCATATACCCAAAATATGTTACAATCCAGTCGATCGTCCAGAAATTTCTCGCAAAGTCGGCCAGATAAAACCTGAAACAATTGCCTGAAATAGCGGCTTCTATTATTTTACCTTAACGGGATAACGTAAAATAACCCTTTTTCTTATTTTAACGCGAATGATCTATGAAACGTAACCTCCAAGGGCATTACAAAACGATTTCGACAGTTGGGGAGAAGGCACAGGCATTTATTCCCGCTCCGTTACCACCTTCGCCCTCAATCGATTGGGCACCCCAATTACGAAAAAAGTTCGATCAGGCTCATGTAGCTCTGGGGCGGCTTGACAGTGTATCGCGGCTTTTGCCGGATACAGCGTTGTTTCTGTATATGTATGTGCGCAAGGAGGCAGTTCTTTCATCCATGATCGAAGGCACGCAGTCTTCTCTTTCTGATTTGCTTCTTTTTGAGATGGATGAAGAGCCGGGTGTTCCGACCGACGACGTACAGGAGGTAAGTAACTATGCTGCAGCACTTTACCATGGGCTTGCGCTGTTAAAAAAGGGGTTCCCCTTATCTTTGCGGCTTATCAGGGAGATCCACGGTGTACTGCTATCGAAGGGGCGCGGAAGCAAACATACGCCTGGTGAATTCAGGAAATCACAGAACTGGATCGGTGGAACACGCCCGGGTAACGCTGTATTCGTTCCTCCACCGGCTGATGATTTAATGGGGTGTCTGGGAAAATTCGAGCTGTTTCTTCATGACCAGCCGCAACCCACGACAGTGCTTCTCAAAGCTGCTTTGGCACATGTACAATTTGAGACAATCCACCCTTTTCTGGATGGCAATGGTCGCCTTGGACGGTTACTTATCACCTTGCTGCTCTGTGAACAACAGGTTATTGGGGAGCCGATGCTGTATGTGAGCCTCTATTTCAAGACACACCGACAGTATTACTATGAGCTGCTCAATAAAGTGCGTGTGCATGGCGACTGGGAGGCATGGCTTGATTTCTTCGCCGAAGCAGTGATTATTACGGCCAATCAAGCGGTGGGGACAGCTCAACAGCTTCTGGAT
>WJKA01000618.1 GCA_014729375.1 Chitinivibrionales bacterium | reverse complement strand
GCGGGACTCCCCTTCGGCCGTGAGCTCAGGGCCGAACGGCTCGCAATGACACAACTGGTGACTTTTTACGGGACCGTCAATTTTTATACTATGCAGGGTGTATTTTTGCAAGAACATAATCCGGAATACGAACAGCATGGAAGCTCAAAGCTGAAAGCATACAGCTCAAGGCGCACTAGTCGACAAGCTGGCCGGCCTTTTCGCTGGTGCGCCCTGTTTATCCCGTTGTTTTTGCGTCTTTTCCGTAAACAACTTGACACTTTTTACCAAAAATATTATTACTTTAAAGTTGTGGTCAGGTATAAACTGCTTACGCTATAATCGGCGAGAGTGGCGGAATGGCAGACGCACTGGGTTTAGGACCCAGCGGGGAACCGTGGGGGTTCGAGTCCCCCCTCTCGCATATCAAAGGAAACCGAATGAAAACAGACATAGTACACGTAAATGACGTTGAACGAAGGCTTACCGTATCGCTGCCCCCGGAATCGGTTGACAGCGAAATAGAGAATGCCTATAGAGATCTTAAAAAGAAAGTGAAATTAAAGGGTTTTAGACCAGGAAAGGCACCACGATCAATCCTTGAAAAACATTTTAAGGCACAGGTTGAAGAGGATGTGATTTCCAAGCTTGTCAATGCATCATATCCCAATGCGCTTGAAGAACTCAAGATGGCACCGGTCTCACAGCCAAAGATTGAAAACGGTGTCCTCGAGAAGGGCAGGGAGTTTACCTACACCGCGGTATTTGAAATCAAGCCTGAAATCGACATAACCGGCTATGAAGGGCTTGAGCTTACGCGGAAATGCACTGAAGTAAGCCAGGATGACATTGCTAAGGAGATTGAGGCCCTCAGGAACAGTCAGGCAACCCTGAAGGAGGTTGGGGGGCGCAGCGTTCGCAAGAACGATTGCGTCATTGTCGATTTCAACAGCAGAATCGGTGATGAGCCTCTGCCCGGCGGTGATCGAAGTGATTTTCTTATGGAAGTTACCGATGATGCCTACCTGCCGGGGTTTCCCGATCAGCTTATCGGCCTCGGCAAGGGCGACAAAAAGGAGTTTACCCTTTCGATTCCAGACGATTATACGGATGAACACATTGCCGGCAAGTCCGTGTCCTTTGCGGTTACCGTGAAGGAGATAAAAGAGAAAATAATGCCCGATGCCGATGATGAGTTTGCAAAAGATCTCGGCGGGTACACCGGGCTTGAAGATTTAAAAAACAAGCTGCGCGAAAAGCTGCAGGAGAGAAAAAAGCAGGAATCTGATGCTGATCTCAGGCAGCAGATTTTTGCCGCCCTTGCTGAAAAGAATCCTTTTGAGGTCCCGAAATCTTTTGTTGAAAACCAGATAAAAAACATGATGCTCGATACCCGTCAGATGCTTGCTGCACAGGGGGTGAAAATGGAAGATTTGGGCCAGACTATGGGTAATCTCTATGAACAATACAAAGCTCCCGCGGAAAAGCAGGTTCGCAGCGCCATGATCCTTGAAGCTGTAGCTGAAAAAGAAGGGCTTGAGGCTGAGGACAAGGATTTTGAAGCCCGGTATAATGAATTTGCTAAGCAATATCAACAGGATGTGAAAGCCGTTAAAGCGAAAATAACAGCCGATATGCTCAGACCGCAAATTCTTGAAAAAAAAGCACTTGATTTCATTATTGAAAAAGCAAAAATTTCCGAATAGTAGAAAGGGGATTCCGCAATAAAATGGCTGAAAAGACACATACAACCATGCAGTTAATCCCCATGGTGGTAGAGCAGACCACCAGGGGTGAGCGTGCCTATGATATATACTCCCGTCTTCTTAAAGACAGGATTATTTTTATCGGCGGGCCGGTTGACGATCATGTAGCAAATATCATCATAGCCCAGATGCTGTTTCTTGAATCAGAAGACCCTGAAAAAGATATTCACGTATACGTCAACTCTCCCGGCGGACATGTAACCGCCGGTCTGGCGATCTATGATACCATGCAGTATATCAAGAGTGATGTATCAACCCTTTGTTTCGGCCAGGCTGCCAGCATGGGTGCTGTTTTGCTTGCAGCAGGCACAGAAGGAAAACGATACGGTCTTCCCCATTCACGCATTTTACTCCATCAGCCCTCTGCCGGGTTCCAGGGACAGGCAACCGATATCGATATTCATGCAAAAGAGGTTCTGCGCATGCGCGAAGAGCTGGACGAGATTTTGAAGTACCATACAAAACAGTCCCTTGAAAAAATTCGACAGGATACTGAACGGGACTTTTTTATGAGTGGAGAAGAAGCGGTAAAATATGGTATAATTGATAAAGTGATAACATCACGAGAGCTTGTGAAGTAAAATCGTGAACCTATAAGGGGTTTTTATGGCTACCAAAAAAGGATCAGGCAAGCACAGTCATCTTTTTTGCTCGTTTTGCGGCAAAAGCCAGGAAGAAGTAAAAAAACTCGTTGCCGGCCCGTCCGTTTACATATGTGATGAATGTATTGAGCTTTGCATGGACATTGTTGCCGAGGAACAAAAGGAAGCAATGGCCAAACGCAAAGCCGCAGTACCCAAACCGCATGAAATCAAAAAATTTCTTGATCAGTATGTTATCGATCAGGAAAGAGCGAAAAAAATCCTTTCTGTAGCAGTTTATAATCATTACAAGAGAATTGAATACCGCGGTGACAAGGAAGACGTAGAACTGCAAAAAAGCAACATTCTGCTCATCGGCCCCACCGGGACCGGCAAGACCCTGCTGGCACAGACACTTGCCCGGTATCTGCATGTGCCCTTTACCATAGCTGATGCCACGTCGTTGACCGAGGCCGGCTATGTAGGCGAAGACGTTGAAAACATAATATTGAGCCTCTTACAGGCCGCCGACTACAATATTGAGAAGGCTTCGCGTGGTATTGTATATATC
>WJKA01000617.1 GCA_014729375.1 Chitinivibrionales bacterium | reverse complement strand
GGCATAAACCGTGTGCAACCCCTCTTGCGGCAGGCATTCCTGTCCCACGTACTTTCAAATTCAAGGTACTCGACCTTTTTGCCGGAGTCCCATCGCATTTCACCGGCTGCCGGATCGTAATACAGGCCTAAAAAGAATTCAGCGAGCTGGGAGCATGTCCGGCCCAGGCGCGTTTTGAGATTCAGGTATTCCTGCCGGTTTGACGGTGAAGCGAGACATGCATTGAATTTTTTGCAGAAATCCCGGGCTTCCTGAAAACCGAGCGGAGCTGGTATGGCACAATAATACCGGTCTTTTATTTGCAGTGCCCGGGAGGCATACGCGGCTGCATTCTGTTTTTCGCCCTCTAATGTTTTGATTACAAGCGGCATAATGTCACAGACATATTCTTTAGTCATACCATTAATATATTCGATGGTCGCGCTTCTTTTTATGCAATTCAGCACTTTCGACGAGGTGATGTCAATGCCCAGCTCGGTAAGGGGGAGCTGAGAAATCATTTCGCATGTCGCGCTGTCGGGCTGTAATCCGTGCATGACCAGTGTTGACAGTCCCATCGCTAAAAGCGGTTGAAAGTCTTTGCATGCAGTATAGCTTATGTCAAGGTTTTTGAGCGATGCATTTTTCAGGGGAGCAAGGCCGGATACCGGTGTGCCTCTCAGGTAGAGGTTTGCAATTTCCATATTTTCAATCCGGCTTATGTCGTTAAAACCGGTAAATTCCACCTCGAGGTGGTAAAGGCTCATTGTTGACAAAGGCGAAAAGTCGTCGATTGCGCACTCATTGAGTTTCAGGGTGGCAAGGGGGACAGAACGGAGTGGCTCGATCGAGGTAATCCGTGTCCCCGATGCATCGAGAAACCGCAGTCCGGGCTGTGCAACCGGTGAGATGTCGGTGACAGGGAGGTTTTTGACATAGACGATTTCCAGGGGCGCGCCTTTGAGTGGTGATATATCGGTAATATGAATGCAGTTATGGATATTGATATTACTGAGCGGCATACCGTTCAGCGGTGACAGGTCGTCGATTCCGGTACCGAATGCAAGAAGCGTGTTCAGGCGGGCATCCCGGACCGGTTCAATTGAGCTGATCGCGCGGCAATAGTTGATGTTGAGGAAATGGAGCGGCATTCCCCGGAGCGGCGACAGGTCTGTAACTTTTCGACAACTGTTCATTTTCAGCCAGCGAAGTTCCATGGATGCAAGCGGCCCAAGGTCTTGAATCTGTGTCCAGCCACTGATGTCCAGGCGGGAGAGCGGCATATGTTTGAGCGGAGCGAGGGACGTTATTTTTTCCCGTATGGCCTGGTCTTTCATTTCGAAGCTCAAACCGTCTTCAACCATTTTCAGTGAAAAATGAATATCAGGCCAGATTTTTTTCAGAAGGGATGAATAATAGGGAAGTTTTTTCTGAACCATCATCAGATGTTCCGATTTTTCGATACCGTGGAACGCTGCCATTTTTCTCCGGGGATCAATAGTGCCGTCATATATTTCCTGATAGATATCTCCGGCAGTGGCGTAATTGCCTCTGTGCATTTGACGTTTTGCGAGATCAAGAGCATCGACTTTCAGGGACGTACCCATTGAGTAAACCTTCACGTTATCCAGCCACATCTCCGAACCCCATCCCAGAATGCCGATTGCATCGCGATCTTTTCCGTACAGCCCCTCCGTGTCGGTAACATCAATTACGACCGTGTCGTTTACCGTCATGCGCAGGCGATTGCCGACCTTTTCGGCTCTGACATGGTAGTGTTTGCCTGTAATTATGGGAGATTGGAATTTCTGGTGGATAATAACATGCGACCGCGTCGCCTTTATGCAGGAGTTGTCGTCGGCGCCGTATTGCAGGAGGTATCCGCTATAGGGAATCAATTTCCGCCGGGCAGACCGTGTTGCATCGAAAAAGCATGAAATATCGTTGAGATACATGCTTTCCTGCCGGCAGTCGAATTCTATTGCGACATCGCCGGTCATCGAGTTTTTCAGCAGCAGCGCCTGCGGAGTACCGTCCCGTATGCGAAGTTCGCCGTTGATGATTTTGCAGTCGGGTCTGACCGCAACGAATTGACGGGCGCCGTCAATAACTTTATACTGTCCGTATAAAACATCCCATCGTTTTCTGAATTGCGCATCTGAAAAGTCATCATGAAAAACCAGCACCCATTCGCGCTCCCGCTCTGCAAGATCTTTTTGTATAAGCGCCAGCTTTTCTTTTTGTTCGCGGGTAAAATTCCGGAGAGCTGTTTCCGCGCGCTTCCGTTCTTTGAAATTCATCAGGGTAAAGGTTATTCCCGCACTCAGTATTATTATGAATGCAATGCCGATAGAAATGCTCACCGGCCTGTTGCGTCTGAATAATTTGACAATTGTTTCCCAGGCAGAATCTTCTTTTGCGCTAATCGGCTTGTTTTCGAGAAACAGATCGATATCATTTTTCAGATTTTCGACAGTCTGGTAGCGGTCGGCTTTGCGCAGCGCAAGGGCTTTGGTCGCGATTGCGGTCAATTCGGCGGGGAGGTTCCACGAGGGAGGTACGCAGGCATCAATCGGGATAATTTCGGCTTTGCGTGCCTTTTGTATCATTTCTTTTGGTGTTGTGCCCTGTATCGGCGGATTGAGGGTCAGCATTTCATACAGAATTGCGCCGAGGGAAAAGATATCGGACCGTTGATCAATTTCATCGATTTTTCCCTTTGCCTGCTCGGGCGGCATATATGCGATGGTCCCCCATATTTTTCCGTCGGACTCATGCTCATGAAAACCATCTGCCAGGTTGAAAAAGCCGGTTTTGGATGCCGCGAGGCTTTTCTCGATATCGCTGGAATCGTCGTTCGGAGAGATCATTTTAGCCAGGCCCCAGTCCATGACCTGGACTTCGCCAAAGTCGCCGATCATTATATTCGACGGTTTGAGGTCTCGATGGATTATTCCTTTTGAGTGGGCAAAGGAAACTGCGTTGCATATATCAAGAAATATATCGATAAGGTGCAGCAGGGGTTTTTCGGCAAAAAACCGTCGCGGGTCGCCGCGATACTCTTCAAGAAAATCTTTCAGGCTTTTCCCTTTTACCAGTTTCATGGTGAAATAGAAAAGGCCGTTTTTATCAATCGAAAATTCATGAACAGGGACAATATTCGGATGTTCGAGCCGTCCGGTAATCCGCGCTTCATTGACAAAAAGAATATGCCGGTCTTTGTCTTCCCGGGAACCGATTGTTTTGATTGCAATATCGCGGCCGATGTCTTTATCCACCGCGCGGTGGACCGAGCCCATGCCCCCGGCACCGATCTCTTCACAAAACTGATATTTTTCTTCGGATAATGCCCGTCCGAACAATTCGGAGACCCAGAACTGCTGCGCCCCGGGATCTGCCTGCGAACCATTGTTCTTTTGGGAGGCCGCAGGTGAACAGGAGGAATTTTTTGGATTATTATTCGATTGCTTCATTGCAGGGCCGGGGAAATTTTAAATCAGGTGCATGATTTCAAATAACGGCTTTTTTATGATGTCTAAATTATACAAAATTCTTTTTATTATTACAAGAATTGTCGTTCTGCATTGTGATTCAGACAACAGGGGAGAGAATAATTCCTGACTGGCCGGATGCCCATTCTCGTCAAAACGCAATCGTACGCTGCCCTCATACGCAGGGTTGTCCGGAACAAATATGTACGAGCCGCCTCATATGAAAATGGCTTCCTTATCAAAGATTAAAGAAATTCCTGATGGGAACTTTTAATCGTCGTTATGAGGAAGCATAATTGTCGCTGATCAAAACTTTATTGTATTGAAATACAGAAATGGTTATTCAGGCGGATATATATTTCAGCAATCGGTTTACACTGCTTAACATTAAAAGAAAATCAAACACACCCGTTTTTCCCGAAAACAGGAAAAAATTCCTGAAAGTGATAATTAGTCGCCTGAATTCGAATCTTACTCATCAACATCAAAGCCGATTTTCAGGCTTACCTGCCAGTGAG
>WJKA01000616.1 GCA_014729375.1 Chitinivibrionales bacterium | reverse complement strand
GTCAATGATACAGCCAACTCCCTTGCAATGCGATTCGCCGAATGTGGTTACACGATATGCCTGTCCAAAACTATTTCCCATGTGAATACATGCTCCTTTTCGAAAATACTGAGTTTACACCGCTAAAGCAGTTGCCGGCGTTTTAGCGCATCGATAACATTGTCGGCGGTTTCGGCGATTGACAGTGATGAATTCTCGACAGTACAGTGTGCCAGTTTCCGATAGACCGCGTGCCGTTCGTTCCAGATAGTGCGCAGCCGGCCGATATCCGGATTTCCATTGAGAAACAGCGGCAACCCTTTGCTTTGCATCCGTTCAAGCAGCACGTCGGGCTCTGTCTTCAGGTACACGACAGGACCGAGGCGTGCAAGAATTCCACGGTTCTCTTCGTTCATCGGCGCGCCGCCGCCCGGGGCAATAACGCAGTCGGTGAATCGCAGCAACTCATCGAGCACTGTTTTTTCAATTTGTAAAAAACAACCGGCCCCTTCCTGAATGATAATCTGGCGGTAATGCAACTCTTTTTTATGCGTTAAATAGTACCGCACTTCTATTTCTTTGTCAAGGTCGACAAATTTCAGTCCCAGCCGCCGGGAAAGCTCATACGCTGTGGCGCTTTTGCCGCACGATGCAAATCCGATTAAAACAATGTTGTTCACTCTCAAGAAAATAATTGCTTCTCCACGCGCGGTAAAGTATCATCCGGGCCGGACTGCAGTATTATCACAAATACAGACATCTCATGCAGGATAGCGCCGGAATGGTATAATAAATGGTAACGAATTTTTCCGATAGTGATCCTGTTGTATCCTGGATATGCCTGGTCGATTTTTTAAAGCACTATTTTTTTTGTTCAGTGGCATGGTCATTGTCCTCCGGGGCTCGTGTGTTCCTGATAAATCGCTTGACCGGATGTTGAAAAGCAGGTCCCGTCCTGCCGCATATGCTGCACTAATCGAAAAAAGCGGACATGTTCCGGAAAAAACAATCGCACTTTGTACCGATGAGTTAAAACGCGATCCGTCAAATGTTGCCGCACTGCTGGTACGGGCATCAGCCTGGGCAGTACTGAACGTGCACGCTGAAATGAAGGATGACTTCGCTGCTGCACGGCAATTGAAAATGGGAGAAGCAGAACAGTTTTTTGCCACTGCAGCACACATCATGCGGGATACCTCGCCGGAAAAAAGCGGGGAACCCGACACGCTGAAGGTCCTTGCCGCTGTATACGGCGATATCCATGATTATGCAGCAGAAAATGATACAACCAAAGCACGGGAAATCATTCATGGCAGTGTTGAAATTGACAGGAAGCAGCAGGGCAGAAAAGCTTCATCGATTGCAGAAAAACAAAAAAAAGACAGTTCAGCAGCGTTCTCAACCAGACGTAACAGCATTGCTGTTACCGGCAAAACAAAAACGATCAATCGCGATTCACATTTGACAGCGCGGAGGGACACGCACACCACGAATGTTATCGATACAATTGCTCGCGATACGGCCGGTAATTCCTCTATGGCCCTGGCAGGGCCTGCAAATTCCCGGAATGTATCATCCGGCGCAAAAAAGAGCGGCATTGCTGCATCTCCACGAACCGCAGATACGAATTCGGTCCTAGTAAATGAAAAAACACCCCTCAATCATGTGCCCGGGCCGCCGGGCGTCCTTGAGGACTGGGACAACACCGGTCCCGACCCATCAGAAAAGCAGAGAGGTCCGGTCGGCATTTCCGCACTTGTTGAGTATATTCCTTACGAAGAAAAGCTTCGCATACATAAAAAAATCGAGCGGTGTGCAAACAGTTTTCCGAAAATTCCCCGTGCGATTGCATACAATATGTGCGTGGGCAATCATTTCTACGAAAAGCAGGTCTGGTCAAAGGCCATGACCGCGTATCTTAATGTACTGGATGAAAATCCTTCACATCTCAAGGCCCTGTGTATGCTTGCCCGGTGTATCGGGAACAGCAATTACTATGATCTTGCTTTGCGCTATGTCAACAGGGCCGTAGCAGCGGGGCCGTCGTATGGTGAAGCATATTTTGTGCGCGCATGGATTTACCATTGCATGCGCAACCGGGAAAAAGAGGTTTTCAATCTCAGGAAGGCACTCAGGCTGGGATACGACCGGCGTGGTTATACGACCGCACGGCTGAAACTGCTGGGCGCACAGTAAAACAGGATGCGTACAGCCCGGTATTCAGTTTGTGCTATCGCTTCACAATGCGGACAAAGCTGATTCCCCGGCAGATGCCGGCGGGCACACCAACTGTTTCGGGCTGCAATGAGGGTTTCTTTATGTAGGTCCGGATTTTCTGTCCCCGCGCGTTGAATATGTAAAAACCGGAAGCCCCCGGCGGAACAGTCACCGGTATTATTCCTGCCCGGCCGGGAAGAGTTGAAACAAGTGTGCGGATACTCCCGCCGGACTGGTTTGTGTTGCCGGGTATATCGTTTTGCGTTCGCGCCGGGCCGGGAACATAGGTGATTGCCGGTTCGGGCGGGGGAGTGGGCACGGTACATCCTTTGTCACCGACATACAGCGGCATGAACCGTTTGTTGTTGTCAAGCTGATCGATTGCCATGGTACTGGTCGTGCCTTCCCGGGTTTCTCGGGCTATGTACCGATACGTCATACGCTCCGAGCTGTAGTTACTGTGCGAAAGCACAAAAGAATGGCATGACTCATTATTGATAAATGCGGCTTTGTCCCACACCGAATCGACAAAGAAACTGGTGGGATAGATAAGCGAGCCCAGTATTTCGGTGCTTCCGCCGCTCATCGTACGGGCCACCGGGCCGTCACCTTCGGTTTTAATACCCAGAATCCAGAGATAGCTGCCGTCATTGGTGATTTTTGTTGTCCCCGCGCCCTCGTTGGCAACAGATTCCGAATTGAGCTGCCGTGCCCATACCCACTGGCCGTCGGTAAGCTCAAGATGTGCAATGACATCTTCAAGGTAAATACTGCCCGCGCCGGGTTCGTTTCGTATAACCGGGATACCTGCATGCTTGATGATCAGCGGTCTGCTTGATGCATGTACAAATTCGTGCACGGAGATATCGATCGGGCCGATAATAAACAACGGGTCATCAGTATCGCCCTCAGTGTAAATCCGCACCGGCCGTTCGTCGGTGCCGCCGCCGAGCAAAGCTTCAAAACCGATAACAGCCTTGACATTGGGTGGAATGTACAGGTCCCAGTAGATCGGATAGCTTACCGAGCGGCGGGTTGGAAGGTAAATTGTTGATTTTCCGGAATACATCGCTTCCTGAATGTCGGGCATTTCATTGCCGAATGCATTAACAAGTGTATAATGGTTGACATTCCCCCAGTTTGCGAGGTCGTTGTCATGGAAATCAGACGGTGGGTCCTGGATGGGGAGCCCCAGGGATGATGCGGGATCGCCGAATAATGTCTTGTGCGGATGTGAGACATATTCATCGACCGTGCCCGATACATTCCCGCCGTTGCAGGTGATCGTGTTGCCATAGCCGCTTGAAGAAATATCGCGGGCATAGAGCACGCCGGAATGTATCTCTACAGCGCTGCGGGAGCTGCTTCCATTGCTCAATTCAGATTCCAGCAGAATGCACATGCCGCCGTCCTGGGATATCGCGGGAACAGTGTTGGTACTGGTAATTTTTCGCATCGAAAGTGTATTGCCTTGATTGAATATCCCGGCAACAGACTGGTTCTGCAGGGTGATATGTTCGAAAGTCGGGCCATACTCTGCATTCATAACATGAATTCCATATTTGAATCCGTCAATAAAGACATTTTTTATAAGCAGCGGTCCGGGCCACGCGCGGGTCATGTCAATGCCCGTATGTCCCTGCCCGTCTTCGGATATGACATGGACATTTTCTATCGAACCCATGTTATTTGCCACATAGTCGATACCGACTGCCCCCGGGTTGCCCGAACCGACATTTATCGTGATGTCAAAAACCGAATACCGGAATGCTTCATTGCCGCCGCTGGTCTGGAATATCGGCTTTTTCGACGAGGGGTCTGTATACGTGTCGCAACTGTTGCGAAGTTTGACAATGGAGTGTCCGGGTCCCTGCCCCTGGATTGTCAGGCAGCAGGAATTGGTATTGCCGACATAGAACATGAAAATCCTGTCGGAGACAACATAGGTACCTGCAGGAAAATAGAGTACTTTCGGACGGGTGAAATCTACAGGCGAATCCATAATCGCATCGGTGATCTCTTTTGTGTCGTCGGTGGAACCGTCCCCGGCCGCACCATAGTCCCGCACGTTATAGAATCCGGCATCCGGAGGAAACCGGAGCGGCTCCGCGGCTGAAAGCGCAGTAATGCAGACCATTGCTACGCCGATAAAATGAACAATTGTTTTTTCAGATGATTTCTGCATATTCATATTCCTCATCGGTGGATTTACTCTTCACCATACGCGCGTAATTCTTGAGCATGAACGGCCGGTTCCGCTTTTCAGTACCGCGATATGCCCGGAACCGGGCGGGCAGGTAATGTCGCTGAGCGAATGTTTATGATGTCCGGAGCAATACGGAAGGTCCGGCACGGCAAACACGGTCTGCCCCCTGCAATTGATAATGAGCAGCTCAACAGGGGTGTTGCCGGGAAGCGAGTACGAAATTTCTGCAGAGCCAAAATGCCTGCTGTAAACAACAGATCGGAGTGACACTGCCGTGGGGATTGGTCCCATTTCCGGAACAGAATATTCGATATCGGTTTTGGGTACCGGTGACGGGAACGGAGGCTGCTGGTAATCAGGGCGGGGGCCCGGCTCGACCGGTTCGGTGAACAGAATTCCGTGGTTGTTCATTGGTGAAGAATCGTACACTGAGTCGTTTGTCAGGTTTTCGAATCGCCAGAAACCGACCAGGCCGTTTACGGATGCATCCAGCCCATTGTTCATCGCCAGGGTAATTTCCGATTCAGAAAGCACGCGGTCAAACAGCATTATCTCATCAAGCTGTCCGTCCCAGAATTCATCGCCGCCGGTAAGCTCAACACCGAAAAAAAGCGGGGAGGTTGACGAAGCAATCGGGCCGTCGGGAG
>WJKA01000615.1 GCA_014729375.1 Chitinivibrionales bacterium | reverse complement strand
GCTGACATCATCCGGGCTGGACACCATCTCATTCCGGGTTCGCACCAATCCCGGAGAACCCACGCTCCCCCTGCTAAAGATTGCCTCGGGCGGTGAAATCTCCCGGCTTATGCTGGCTATCAAGTCGGTCCTTGCCGAAAAGGACCACATTTCTGTGCTTATTTTCGATGAAATCGACTCGGGAATCGGCGGCGTCCTTGCCGGTGAGGTTGCCCGCGCACTGGGCCGGCTCAGTTCAAGCCACCAGGTGATCTGCATCTCGCACCTCCACCAGATAGCTTCCACAGCCGACCATCACTTTCATGTCTACAAAGAAACAGTGAGCGGTCGCACCTTGACGCGCATAAAGAAACTTGAGGGACAGGAAAAAGTTGATGAAATCGCACGCATGCTCGGCGGCGATTCCGATATCTCACGAAAACACGCACAGGAGCTTTTGAAAAAGAAATAATGATTTACCGACGCTATGGAAAAACAGGCCTTCACGTCTCAATCCTGACCTTCGGATCGATGCGTATTCCTTTCAAGGAAGAATCCTGCACCGCACAAGAGCGTGCCCGCAACGAAGCCAATGCAGTCCAGACCCTGAAAAAAGCCGCACGCGCAGGAATCAACCATATCGACAGTGCCCGCGGGTACGGCAACAGCGAAAAGCTGATCGGGCTCGGATTGAAGGAAGTCGGACGCGATTCATTTTATCTTTCGACCAAAATTACCGCAACGGCATCCTACGATCAGGCGCGCCGCTGGATTGATGAAGCCCTGGAAAAGTTTGGCACCGAATACATTGACGTGATGAACATCCACGGAATCAACACCGAAGAAAAGCTTGCAAAGGCACTCTCCAGAAACGGCATTGCCCGTGCAATTCAGAAAGCAATCGATACCGGCAGGGTGGGGCATCTGGGATTTTCAACGCACGGACCAACCGGCCTGATCTGCAAGACCATTTCCACCGGTCTCTTCAGCGCGGTCAGCCTCCTGTATTCGTATACATATCAAGTAAACGCTCCTGCAGTAAAACTGGCCGGGGACCATGACATGGGGGTCTGTATTCTTTCGCCGTCGGAAAAAGGCGGATTGCTCTTTAATCCGCCGGATCGGCTCAAAAAGGTCTGTGCACCGTTTGACCCGCTCACCCTGCTTCACCGGTGGTCCCTGAATAGTGCGGGAGTGACTACCCTGGCAATCGGTGCGGCAAATCCCGGACAGTTCGATGCACACATGCCTGCTGCCGAAGGCCCTGGAAAATTATCAGCAAAGGAATCAGCCGCACTGCAAAACCTTCACCAGCAGGAACAAAACGCGCTTGGAAACACCCGGTGCACCCTCTGCTATGAGTGCATGCCCTGCCCTGAAAACGTCGCTATCCCTGAAATTCTGCGCCTGAGAAATCTCTGTAAAGCATTTGACATGGACGAATTCGGAAAAATGCGGTATAATCTGCTCCCGAATGGCGGTGACTGGTTTCCCGGGAAACAGGCTGATGCCTGCACCCGGTGCAATAAATGTCTTCCACGCTGCCCGGAAAAGCTTGCTATCCCCGATCTTTTGAAAGAAACGCACGAGATGCTTTCGGGTGAGAAAAAGAATCGGCTCTGGAGCGTATAATTCACTTCATTTGCCGCTCGACGGCACGAATGCCACCGTGGAAATCGTACTCTTAAGAACGAACATGGTCCCGGAACGAAAGCACTGATGAATATCGATAAAATCATTCATTCTATCGATTCTTTTCCCGCCTGCCCGGGAGTATATCTCATGAAAGACGCCCGGGACATGCCGTTGTATATAGGGAAAGCGGTCAATCTTAAAAGCAGGGTCAAATCATATTTTCTCGATCCCCACCACGACCGGCCGAATATTCCTCCCATGCTCAACAGGCTGCATCATGTCGATTTCATTGCAACCAACACTGAATCTGAGGCCATGATTCTTGAAGCCACGCTGGTTCGCCGGAAAAAGCCCCCGTATAATGTCGATCTCAAGGATGACAAACGGTTTCCGTATCTTAAAATCACCAATGAGCCTTTTCCGAGACTGCTTGTTGTCCGGCGAGTGTACAAGGATGGAGCGAAGTATTTCGGCCCCTTTACGGATGCAGGTTCGATGCGGCGCCTGATGCATTTTGCAAAAAAAATATTCAGACTCAGAGACTGCAATAAAAAACTGCCGCTTAACAGGCAGGTCCGTCCGTGCTTGAATTATTCCATAGGCCGATGTTCAGGAGCCTGTGCCGGCAAAATCAGCCGGGAAAGCTACCGGAATACCGTAACCATGCTGGCTGATTTTCTCCAGGGAAAGCGCAAAGACCTTCTTGCAATGCTTCAGGAGCAGATGGAAAAAGCTGCGTCACGTCATGAATATGAACTTGCAGCTCAGCTCCGGGACCAGATTCACCTGATCAAAGATGCATCAAAACTGCAACAGGCAGATCTCAGACTGCCCGGTTCCGATTGCG
Source organism: Chitinivibrionales bacterium (assembly GCA_014729375.1). Lineage (GTDB taxonomy): Bacteria > Fibrobacterota > Chitinivibrionia > Chitinivibrionales > WJKA01 > WJKA01. The sequence goes on along the minus strand of WJKA01000615.1, from coordinate 1,831 downwards.
ACATTTTCGGCAGCTATAATACGGATAAACATGTCTGCCTGACAGTCCTTTCGTTCCGGGAAGGGCTGCTTGTGGGAAAGCAGCATTTTACGGTACAAAAAGAAGTGTGGGATTTTGAATCGTCAAGTCGCGACTCGCTTATTGTGCGCTATTACCTTCGCACATATAAAACGCCGCCCACAGAGCTGATCCTTTCCCGTTCCATTCAGGTGGACAAAACCATGCTTGAATGCTGGCTCAAAAACCGTTTTCACAAGCATGTCACCATTACGCTTCCGCACAAAGGTAAAAAACAGCATTTGATCAATCTTGCCGAAAAAAACGGAGCGCTCTATCTGAACATTCACCGGCCAGTACAGGCTATCGAGAACGTGCATGCACTTCAGCAAGCCTGTAGACTTCCGATGCTTCCGCGTGTCATTGAGGCGTTTGACATTTCGAATCTGGGCGGTTCGTTTGCGGTTGCCGGAATGGTGTGTTTTCGTGACGGTGTTGCCGATAAATCGGGATACCGGCGCTATAAAATAAAGACGGTTGACGGCCAGAATGATTTTGCCATGCTGATAGAAGCGGTTACCCGGCGCCTTGACCGTCTGCAACGAGACGGCAAGCCGTTTCCCGACCTGCTGCTTATTGACGGCGGCAAGGGACAGTTGAATGCAGCGCGCAGTCCGCTGAGCAAATTCGAATCGCCGCCAATGGTTATCGCACTGGCAAAAAAGGAAGAAATCCTTTTTTCGCCGTATACCGAAACCCCCGTGCAGCTCCCGCCTGCGGGCAGCGCCAGGAAACTTGCCGAACAAATCCGGGATGAAGTCCACCGGTATACGGTTGCGTATCACCGGAAGCTGCGCGGCAGGCAGTTCAGACGATCATCACTCCAGTCGATTGAGGGAATAGGCCGTCATAAAGCACAGCGGCTCCTCAGACATTTCGGGTCGGTAAGAAAGGTGAAGGAAGCATCGGTTGAAGAAATCGCTGAAGTAAAGGGATTCTCACCGGCATCGGCGAAAAAACTCATGAATCTGCTGGCACACCAAACTCCAGAAAAAAGTCACAGCTCTCACAATCCTCGTTAACATATTGGAATGAAACTCCTTCGATCATGCCCTCGACAATCCAGCATGGTTCCTGTGAGGGGTTGATTTTTTTGAAACACTCATCGCACGTGGTTGCATTGCCGGGATTGTGATTGTTCCAGTATTCCCAGCAGGGAGGACGCTGTCTTGGTTTTTCGCCGGGTTCTTTCCGGACAACCGCTTCTTCCTTTTTCTTTTTCAGCGTATCGAATATTTCCCGCGCCTCCCGATTATCACCGGCCAGTTTGAGGAGCCTGCTGAGTTTGGTGCTCTCGAATGAAGCCAGGACATATCCCTGCGCCCCGACCACAACCATTAACCCGCCCGCTTCTTCTGCTTCCTTATGCACTTTTACCAGCATTCCAAGGCCGCATGAATAAATATTGTTCACACTGGATAAATCAAGAATGACTTTTGATTTTTTGCTCTCTTTCAGCTTTTCCCATACTTCCAGGATTGCCCGCGTTTTATCATTGTTAATCACTCCCTCACAACTGACCTTCGCAATATCTGCATCAAAATCGGATACCAGCCCGGTATCGCGATTCATCATCAGATAATACCGGCATTTGAGGCATTTTTTGAGAAGATCGCGGTTTTCCTGATGATGAACACTTTTGAGGACCCAGCATTTGATGTTTTCGAAATCATCCGGATTATCACGAAATGAATTCCAGACATAGCATTTTTCCTGTTGCTCGGGGGTGCATTTGGCAAGTTCGTAGCATTTCATGCAATCGGGTCCTTATCTC
>WJKA01000614.1 GCA_014729375.1 Chitinivibrionales bacterium | reverse complement strand
CTGCCGGTCAATTCTTTGCTGTTCCTTTTTTAACCTGTCGGAGGCTGTTCTATTGGCGATAAGGATCGCGCCTTTTTTGTCAACAAGCATGGCAGTCTCAGCAGTCGCATTAAGTATCGCGCGAAACGCCTTCTCATCACGCACCCGGCGCTCTTCACTCTGCCTGACTGCGGTGGTGTCGGCAAATATAAACACACACTCATCCGCAGCCGGACTGAATAGCGACACCTGGAACCACTTTCCAAACATTAAAGAGTGATATTCACATTTTTTTCCGCGGCCGTTCGCCGGTACCTCAGCGGCAAATTCAAATAATGTCTTGTCCATGCCGGGAAAAACACTGCGCATTCTCTTCCCAAGCACCTGCCTGCGCGTCCGCCCCGCAATCCTTTCCCAGGCTTTGTTTATGTTGAGAATAATAAAATCGGTAATCACACCCCGTCTGTTCCTGATCACTGCGACATGAAGTGCTCCATTGATCAGGTTTTTAAACAGCAACCTGGACAAACGGCTTCCGGCCCCGGCATCTGTTTCAGGTTTCCCGGTACGCGGCATCGTTTTCGACCGTCTTCTTGACAAACAAATTTCTTTTCCATCGCCGGTATCATCCCCGGCCCGTAACTCCGGGAGAAAGATTGCTTATATCCGGAAAAAAATCCGGCTCCGGATATATTTTTCAGGCAATCCCATACTATTTTTTCACAACAACCCTCCGGTTTATCACTTGACCGTCCGATTCAACCTGAAGGAGATACACGCCGTTTGGAAGTGCGCGCAGGGGCGCGGCATACTCCCCGGCCCGTCGCCCTGATGTACACCGGACAACCTTCCCGTTGGGGGCCGCCAGCCGGACCGTATGGTTTCCAGTACTGGAAAATGCAACAGTAACTGTCCCCGCTGCACGGCGGATCGCTATCGACCTGCCTTTTACGGCATGTGACGGGACTTTGCAGGCAACCGATGAGCCCGGGGGAAAAAGCTGGAACTCGGGCACCAGCGTATAATACTGTGACGGACTCTGCCATCTGAGCTGCACGCCCTTTTCCCGCCCACCGGGTCCTTTATAATGCTCAACTTTGATATCATACGCGGTACCCGCGGTCAGGTCGATGCTTCCTGCAGGCTCTTTCATGCCGCCGCTCCATTCATCGATAAGCTTCTGATTGTCAACCCACACCCTGATACCGTCGTTTGATGCAGCAAAAAACGTATAGGTTTCGGAGAAAAGCGGCACTATCTTTCCCGTCCATCTGACCGAAAGGGAATCGACGCCGACCGTATCGATTGTCACGGCGCTGTCCGGCGTATGGAAAACCGGCGTTTCGGATTTTCCCCATATGTAATTGATCTTTTTGTCGACCCGGCTGAGTGCAGGGGTGCCCGACAGTTCAAGGTTGTTGAAATACTCTCCCAGAAGACCGGCCCCGTCTCCGTGATTGACATCAAACCGCATACCGCTCCGGTTGCTTTTGCCCATCGGCGGGTCCCAGGGAAAATCAGAGAGCACACCGATCGCATCGAAATCGATCATATCATTCCCTGCTGCAAGCGACTGTGCCGCCGCCTTGTCCGCCACCGGATCGGGATCACTGAATTTCATTGTTGACGAAAAACTTTTCGCACCGAAATCGATGCAGTCAACAAGGTTGTAATACAGGTTTCGTGAAACCGTATAGTGATCCGAATCATCGAGGTAGATACATTGACGACGGGTGTCGTGGGTCCAGTCTGCAAGATCGACCATATCATGAAAACAATTATGGACCAGTGAATTATTCCACCCGGAGCGCCAGGCTTCGAACGCGCCGACATCACGGGTGGTCCGCTGGACATTGGAAATAAAATTGAAATTAAATGAATTATTGCGGGTAAATACCCGGAGCGGTTTACAGAACGGATCGGCAGAACACGGCAGCGGCACTCCCATGGGCACCCAGTGGTTTCCTTTTGCGGAAATTGCATACCGCCTGCCGCCTTTGCCGCCGGTAATCTCATTATGGCATATATCGTTATCACCGCTCTGATGAAGCTGCACTGCCGCGCCGTTGGCAAGAAGCATGCCGAAATCGGTGAAAAAATTGCTGACTACTTTATTGTATTTGTTGATATACTCAAAAGGCCCTGTCCAGGCGCAATGGGAGTTGAGGCACACCGCATGATAATTAATCCCTTCAATCCAGCAGCCGTACACGACATTATGTTGGGCATGGTAATTGATCATGACGCCCATAACGCCTGCATTGAGGATTTTGCAGTATTTGATCGCACAGTATTCCGCATTCTCCATGTGGACCAGGCCCTGCCGCATGTGGTCACCTTCGCAATTGCCCTCGCCGGGCTGGTCTGATGGATTATCGATCCGCTGTTTGTTGCTCAACGCAATTTCCTGACAGTCGGAGGTCGACAACACCATGCCTTCAATGACAATATGCCTGGCCGGTGAGGATGTTGACGTGCCGTGGAATTCGATGACCCTGAGCATGGTTGCGCCGGCAATCACCTGCTCGTCGATCGGTGTATTCATCGGACGGTAATATACATACCCGTCATCACTGAGCGCCCATTCACCGTCTTTATCGATAAAATCTTTTGAGCCCTCAATGATATAATACCCGCCGCTGTTGTCGCCGTAGGATGATGGACTGCAGGTGACCAGCCGCGATGAGAAATTGACATCGCTGACCGGCCGCGCATCGGGGAACCATCCGTTGGCATCCCCCTGCACGCGGGCAAAGCTGTAGTCCCATTGCGATGGAAACGATGAGTGACAGGTAAACGATGTTGCACTGAACCCGCTGTATGCGCCGTTTGCCGTCCCTGATGCGTCGGCATTCGGATGGCGTGCCGGTTGTGCGCGGAAACCGTTCTCGGAGAGTGTCCAGAATTCCCATCCGCTCTCGACCGGCGCGCGATAGGTATTATTACCGACCGGCTCCCATCCGGTAATCCGCCTGCCACCGAAAATGTGCGGCGTTTCACCGGGATAATTTTTAAATATCACCGGATTCTGTTCAGTGCCGTTGTCTTCTTCGGTAAAGGTCAACGTTGATTCGAGGAAATAATTGCCGCCTCGTACGATGACGATTTTTTCACCGTCACCCGCTGACCTCAGAGCATCACGCGCCTTGTGAAGCGTTGCAAACGGACTTTCTTCAGTGCCGCTGTTGCCGTCATCGCCGTCCGGCGCTACGTAATAGGTTCCTGCCGATGGTACGGACACGAGCGCCCACAGCACTGTCATGAGAAATGCATGCAGGACAGCCCCTTTACTGAATCGCAGCATGGTATTCACCTTTCCTGTTGTGTTTATGTATTTATCTGTGTATCATAACCTTTCGAACCATTTTTGTTTTTGCCGTTTCAACGGAAATCAGATATATTCCCGATGCCCGGGTGTCTGTTGACAGACTGTGAACAGCCTTTCCCGCACCTTTTTTCAGGGTTACCGTGGACCCGTCCGGCCTCATGAGCTTTATCACGTGGGCGCCGGCCCCCTGAGGCACATGGACGACAAACGCGTTTGCCGTATGGACCAGCGAGGGTGTTACCGGCGTCATTCTGTCAAAGGATTTTTCAACGCCCACATTGCCGGGATCGACCGGATACAACTGAGACTGCGGTATGACATGCAGGGGCATCTCCGGGCACCACCAGTCAACACCGCAGGCACTGCCGCCGGTAAACTCGACCTTGATCGAATACGGCGTGCCGGCCTCGAGTGATATCGTTTCTCCGGCCACGACATAGTTCGATCCACTCCCCGATCCGTCAACAAGCAATTGATCGTCGACCCACACTTTTATTGTCCCCCGCACCTGCGCGTCGAACCGGTACGTCGAGGTATACAGCGGGATTATGGAACCGGTAAGACGGACATTTTTGCTGGAACTCCAGTTCAACCCAAGGTAAGGCTCCGTCGTTGTGTCGCTCGGGGCGCCGCTGAGGCTGCTGCTCGAATAATATTCTGCCTTGAGGCCGGTGCCGTCACCATACGGAGGACCAAGCCGGTCAAACAGGTCAGGATCACTCACCATCTCCTGCGGCAATTCATAATCCAGGTGCAACTGACCGGGCGTCTCCCACGGGAAATCCTCCTTGACACCGACACTGTCGATATCAAAACCCATGTTTGCGGCAAGCCGTTTGGCCTCGGTACGCGTAAACGGATACGGCATGTTCCCGAACCCGCCTTCCATCCACCAGTTCATGACATCCATGCAGTTATATGCGGCGATATTCCATGTTTCTGTTGTAAATCCGGCGTCGTGATACACGCAGTTGCGATACGACAGGCTGCAGTCGAACCCGTCCTGGCCGCCCTCCTTGTGCCGACTGGGACAGAAAATATGGTACAAGTCGTGAAAAACGCAGTTGTAAAGCTGGTTGCCGTAACCGGGGTTCCATTGCTCATACGCGCCGACGTCAGCGGTGGAATGGATTACATGCGAGATATCGTTGTGATGGATTTTATTATTACGGGCCAGCAGAACGACCGAATCCAGTCCTGCCAGTGCCGGAATGCCGGCTACCCGCTGTCCCTTTGATGAAATTCCGTACCGGCCGCATCCGCGAACTTCGTTATATCCAACATCATTATCACCGCTCTGATAAAAATGCACGCCCGCGCACCCGACCGACAGCTTGCCGTAATCATGAATGTAGTTATTGACAACTTCATTATGGTGGTTGATATAATCCCACGGTCCCGAGGTGATGCAATATGAGCCCAGATAGACGCCGAAATAGTTTACCCCCTCGAGCCAGCAGCCGTACATGCTGTTATACTGGGAATAGTAATTGAACACGACCCCCATGGCGCCGGCGTTCCAGAGTTTGCTGTACCGGATCGCGCAATGCTCGGCGTTTTCAAACTGGACAATGCCGTGACGCATGCAGTCGTTTTCGCAGTTGTTTTCGTGGTCTTCATCACCGGGATTTGCCGGAGATGTTTTACTTGAGTACACAGTGTCGGGACTGTCTGTTGTTGACAACCTAACATGTTCTACCGTTATGTATTTCACCGGGTTCGCGGTGTCGCTTCCCATGAATTCGATTATGCGCAGTACTTTGCCGCCCACAATTACCTGATTATCAACAGGAAGTGTCTTGGGCCAGTACCAGACATACCCGTCGCCGTCAAGCGCCCATTCGCCCGGTTGGTCGATAATATCTTTGGAGCCTTCAACCCAGTAATTACCTGCCGGGTTCCAGTTCGGGCTCATGGTAATGCAGCGACTGGAGAAATCGACAGCGCTGATTTCCCGTGTATCGGTAAACCATCCCGGCGACGATGTTATCCGGGCGCGGGAAAAATCCCATGTATCCGGAAAATCGCCTTCGTTATAGTAAATATCATTGCCTCTTCGCGCGCCGTTATACGCACCGTCAAGCACGCGGTAGTTTCCCCGCTGGTCGTTCATGTTGTTCGCGTCCATGATATTCGGATGGCGGGCCGGCTGGCAGCGCTTGCCGTTTTCAGAAAGTGTCCAGAATTCCCAGTCGGTGCTGCCGACATAGGCCTTGTAGATCTCTCCCTCAACATGTTGCCATCCGGTAATTCTGCTTCCGCCGTAGATCGTGGGATATTTCCCGTCTTCACCTCTCCACACTACCGGATGCTGCTCGGTCCCTGCATCGTTTTCATCAAACCGGAGCGGCTCATCCAGAAAGTAGTTGCCTTCCATGATAATAACCGTTTTATCTTCGCCGCTTATTGCCCGGAGAGCATCGCGTGCATGATGAAGCGTTTTAAACGGACTTCCCTGAAAACCATCATTGGAATCATCGCCGCCCGGTGATACATAATATGTTACCGCCGTAGCACAGGAAACAGCGAACAGTAAAGCAATAAAAAAACGCATACTTCCCCCTTGAAGGAAATGGTTGATATATAAATGTGTACAATTCGGGAGTACGGGCAACTGCAACGTCATGAGCCAGCCGCCGCAACAGGACGGACGCCTTTTACCGAACAGCCGCACAAACTACCCCTTTATATAGTTGCATTGAAATGCACGTTGTGTATACCTTATGCAGTCTGCATGATGTGCATCATGGAAACAAAGTTGCTCACCTGCAAACGATTTTGCCGGAAAAAACCTTATCACCGGCAGTGACCTGTACAACATGTACCCCGAATGAAAATGTTGATCGGGGAATGGCAACAGTTAGTTCGCTTGTTGTAAACGCACAGATACTCCTGCCGCTGCAATCAAAAATCTGTATTGTTTTCCTGCCTCCGCTTGCCAGCGGGATCGATACCCGGCCGCCGGAGGTCCTGGAATCAAATGAATGCCGCCGTACACTGCGCCGCCGGATTTGCGGCAACCGGGCCGCAACCCGGTCAATCACCCCGGTATCGGTCCCCTCGATATGAAACGATGATGCATTGTTGAAATCATCGATATATCCATCGGCAATGTCCTCAACAGGATCGGTGACAAAGAAATCGCCGTGCCAGACAATAGCAACCCGCCCGTCGGGATTATTGATCGTATCGTATTCGCACGGATGGCGGGTCAGGTTCATGCATTGCTCCCTGGTCCAGTTGAATGTCAGCAGGTTCGAGCCATTATCCATATCTCTTCCCTGAGGAGCCCAGCCGGTGAACATGCAGGTCCAGTAATCGGAATTTGCCGACCAGCCGCCAAGAGTTAAATTCCCGGTGCCGGTGGATTGGTATGCATCACGATACACATGGTTTTTATCATCATAAATCTGGTTTTTAAGCAATGTATCGACTGTCCAGGAATCCCAGAGGTTCCAGTCGACATTGCCACCGTCACCGATATCAGTGCCTGAGATTTCAAACGTGACTGTATCAATTTTACTTATACCGACTCTGGAATGGCCCCCGTTATTGTTTGCAAGATAATACATCCGTGACGGTGAAATTCCTATGCCGCACCCGCCGGTGCTGACCAGATTGCCGCCTTCATTCCACGGCTTGCTCAAGTCGCTTGCCAGCGTTACCGGATTTGCCCCTGCTGCAACCAGGCTGTCGGCATCGGGCATGCGGAACATGGTGACATTATCGCCATATGAGCCCATCATGAGTTTCGTATCCGCACAGAGCTGCATCTGGTTCGATGTCTCTTCCATGTTAACAATATGCCGGGCATCGCCGGTGTGGACATTTACGCGCCAGATATGCTGATTATATTTCTCGGTTGTATACCAGATCCATTCCCCGCGCGGCCATTCCAGAATCGGCGACCATATCTTGCCGTCACCTACATCACCATTATCGGGAAGCTTGGTCAGTTTTTTGATAGTTTTATTGACTCCGCCTATCCTGGTTACACAAACATACCAGCCGTCGCTTTCCTTATGAAGAAATGCGCAGTGGGTACCGTGAGAATTTATCTGAGGAAACCGGGATGTAAGCCTGTCCGGCCCTGCAATTAAAAAAAGTGAGTCCTGCCACGTATTGTCTTCAATAAAATGTGCATCAATGCCGTGAAATCCACCGGTGTAGTCTGAAACTGCAATGCCGCTGAGTGCAACGGCATTAAATAGCAGGGAAGAGCCCCACCATACAATGCATGATACAGCCACGATGCTGCTTTTGATGATCTTTGTTTTCATACAACCCCTCTGAAAAAGCGGTATGGGACAAGTCTGGAGAATTTTAAGCACTTAAATTTGTAAGCATTGAGGAAAGACGCCCTTTTACTGCCATTTCCTTTTGCCTGCACAGAGCAATATAATAATAAAATAATATAATGAATTAAATGGATTCCCGCCATTTTTATATCTTTTTCAGCCAATTGAAAAGTTTTATTAAATTGAACAAAAACCATAATAATTAACACGCTGGATACTGGAAAAAAGCCGACGCTCTATCCAGTATCTGTAGAATTGACATCCCACTATACCGTCCAAAATTGATGAAAATCAATTTTGAACAGGGCCTCAATATATTTCATTATATTTCATTATAGAAATTATTGTGTTTGCAGCACCCTGGAGACAGCGCCCATCCGGCAAAGATTATTTTTGAATAATATCATAATCGACGTATGCATATAAAGGAGTTATCATGGCAAAAAAAATCCTCATTCCTGTGCTTGCAAGTGCAGTATTGTTTTGTGCAGTCGCTCACTTTATGTCGGTTGTCTGGCCTCAGAAAAGCCTTGAGGAAAAAGAAATCGGGAGCAGCGATGCACCGGCCCGTGTTCTTATTATCGGAGTTACCAGTGATTTCAAGCAGGCTGTTATCGACCGGGTAACCGGCGTAATTAAATCCGACTCACTATTTATCCGTATTGCCGGCATTAAAGAAATCGACAAGACAGAACCGCCGGAATGGGACGCAATTCTTCTGGTCAACACCTGCATGGGGTGGGATTACGATAACCGGGTAAAAAAGCTGGTACAAAAAAATAATGACTATGATCACTTCATCCTGTTCACCAGTTCCGGCGACCCTGACGCCTGTACGAAAAAGAAAAAGCTGCCCGGAGAAATTGATGCAGTTTCTTCAGCATCGGTTGAAGAAAAGATTTCTGTTGTAACGGACACGCTGGCCGCTTTTATCACAAAACACCTGGGGGCCTCGAAGTAGCAGGACCCTGTGCCTGAAAAAGTGCGAATTTCTCATTTGTATAACCGCAAAACATTCATCGCATTACCGGCAGCGAAAAAGTGCGATTGAATGACGGTGTGACTATCCGGGCGACATACATGCCCGCGGGAAGTCGTGTCAGGTCGATCGCAGCCGAACCGGTGGATTGCACGATTTTCTTTTTCAGGACCGTCTCCCCGGCAATAGTGACAATTGACAGTGCGGCATTTTTGCCGGACGGTAGTGTAATGTGCAGCATTTTTTTGCTTCGCCCGACTGCAACCGGGGACATTTTTCCGGTGTGATTTTTTTCTGTTCTTTTGCCGAAGGTAGAAACCGATCCGGGTATCGGACGGTTAATTTCGATTCCCGGAATATTATCGGGATCGTAATCATGGGTCGGTGCGACAAATTCTCCCTGTGCCTGTGCCTCGAAATCGCTGTAACTGCCGTAAAAATTGGAATTGCAGTCGAGCCAGAGGGTAATTCTGTGAAGCTCTTCATCGGTAAGGTCGACGTCATTATGATTATCGTCCAGCAGTGCATAGAGGTCCGATTCCAGCGCGCCGAAATGTCCGGCCCTGGTGCGTGACCCGCCGGTCATTTCATTGTTTTCCTCGTTGACATCGCCTTCGAAATAAAAAGCATAATCTTTCAGATTGACATAGGCCTTTGACCAGTGCGGTTCGATATAGGATTGTCCCGACGGATCGCTGCTGAGATCTGGTGCGTTGGATTTGTTCTGATGACACGGTTGACACTTACTGTCGAGCACCGGCTGCACCAGGCGCGGAAACGACACCGGGCATGACCCGTCAACATCGGGCGTTATCGGTGACGGCGTGCGCTGGAATGCTTTCGGCGGCTCCGGAAGGGACGGGATTGCTTTCCATTTGTCTTCGTGACACCCCGAACAGGAGAGTTGCTCGCCCGGATGGACAAACGTACATGAACGCATTGACTGTACGGCAAGCCCGTCTTTATTAAGGGCCTGAAAAAAAATAGCGCGGCCGACCGGGGCCTCGAAATACACGCTCCCGTCATCCTCAACCGGGACTGTTCCCAGCACCATGCGGGGCGTGCAGAATTTCGGATAACCGATATTGTCCGGTTCGGCATATTTATACCCGGTCTTTTTGTCCCAGGGAACAAGCTGCATAATGCGCAGATGAGTAATCGTAACATCAGCCGGCCATACAAAATCCGATTCATACACATTGACAACGCTCACTGTTGCGCGTTTGTGATCGGGACCGCCGGCCCGCTCGCCCTGGTAGGTTCGTGACGCCATTGCCGGTGGTTTTAGACGGCTTGTAAGCGGAATCGGATCGATACAGGGAAAATCCGGGTCTTCAAAGATAAGCTCCTTGTTACCGAAACAGTCGACAAGGTAGATTCCCGGACGGCAATTGTAAATTTTCTCATAGCTGTTCTGCGAATAATCCATGGGATATTGCGCGTAAGCACATAAGTAATAATTCTCATTCAGCGGCCAGGGAGTACCATATGCAGCCTCCGGCATCGGTGATGCGCAATTTCCCAGACGAGCAAGATACTGGTTGGAAAGCGGAACGCAATCAGGAGTCACCCTTTTCAACTGGGACATTATGCCGTCATCGGGAATACTCAAATCCGCGATCATGAGGCTCCCCCACAAGCCTTCATCATGGTTAATCGCGGTGACCAGATATTTTTTCGATCCGGGGATCGCGCGGATATACCGTTCCCCGCAGGGACGGTTGTTGCTGGTAGTTATTTCTGCACTTTGGGGCCAGCGAATACACTTTTCGGGATCGCCGTCAAACCAGTAATTGCCGTGATACGCCCGCGGATCGCGACCGTCGGGATAACAGGTCCAGAGATTATGCGCACACTGCTCATTCCGGTCGACATAGTCCCACCGGGCATACACGATCATGCCGTTGTTGTCGATACTGGGCTCCCATTCATGCGTTTCATGATAGCTGAGTTGAACAATATCGCTTCCGTCCTTTTTCATGGAAAAGAGATTGCTTCCATAGTTAAGCAGAAGATCGTTGCACCGCGCCGCCGACTTGCGTCGCGCGGAAAGAAAACCGATACGGCCGTCGGGCATCTCAAACGGGTCCTGATCATCAAACGGCGAATCGACAAGATGCACAAGATCGCTCCCGTCCGCCGCAGCCTTGAAGAGGCCGAAGGTTATCTGGTGCAGGGAATCGCTCCAGGGCTTGCCGCGATCGTACGCAAAAAACTTCGGCTCGCATTGCACATTGACATCATTGCACACGCCCCAAGGATTGACTTCGGTTTGCGTATACTCGGAATACGAGAAATAGATTGTTGACGCATCATAGGACAGTTCAAGCCCGCGAAAATTGCCCGGCTCCAGCGTTCTACCCTGAAGCCGTCCGTTTTCCACCTGCGAATTGCTCAACAGGTTGGTCTCGGCAGGAGTGTCGCCGAATATATTATCGAGCCGGAAAATGCCGCCGCCCGACCGGGAACCCATGGCCGGTGTTGATTTCTGGATATTGGTCGTTGACGTATGACGCTTGAGAAATAGGATCGAATTGAAATCGAGCAGGGGATTTTTAAACGCAATTTCCCGTCGCAGAGAACATGCATCGGTATACAGTTGCGTGCGGGCATCGGCGTCCGAAACAGAGGTCGAATTATTGCGGCTTTTAAGCTGTTCGAGCGCGCTTTCCTGTGATGAAAGGTCGGGCGCGCCGGAAAGCGTCTTGATATCATTCAACAGGGCTTCGGTCCGGCGAATAACCACATCTGCAGCATCACGGTCGCTGTCTTTGATCAGCGCTTCCGGATGAAATACCTGCGACGCATATTCTTCCTCGGTCATCCATGATGGATGAGGATTACGGTTACCGCATCCATAGGTAACAATTATATTTTCCCGCTGTCGTTCCCAGTCCTGCATTACCGCATCGCTTGCAGCGTGAACAAGTGTTGCGAATGATAAAAGAATACAAATTCCTGCACTGATAAAAGCAAGCATTGCGCCCCCGTATTATAGGTGTGCGGTCCGATTCGGTATTCTTTATAAATGTAGCACGACACAGCCGACTTTTCTACCGCAATTCTGCAAAAGTATGGTGGAATATTGCAAAAACGGCCCTGAAACAGCATAATAGAATGAAATGAACCATACACTCAGACTGCTTCGAATGATTGCGATTGCTGTAATCGCCGCGGATTCGATTTACGCTATCGGCGTATCCCGGATGCTCGGCCGGCATGAACTGTATGGTGAGATCGATGATCCGTATTATGCATCATGCGGGGTATACCTATCACTTACCGACAGCGGGATCCCCCTGCTGGCGTTCCGGAAAGAACCGGAGATATACGGTTATTTTTTCAGGAATATATATCGGCCGAATGCTTTTCTGATCGAATGCGGCATATATCCGGCCCAGCTTATCGGCGCGGGGATTAAGCATGCATGGCCGCAGGCCTATGACGATGCATCGGTACGGGATATCAATGTTGTCGAGATGCTGACCCGGTCGATGAATTTTCCTGAGCCGTGGTCGGTTTCGCTTTTTTGCGGGCATGTAGGCCGGTTCGGTGATGCAGACACCGGTTTCAGCGGACGCGGGAATATCGGACTTTTATTCAGTTACGGGAATTATCATATTACAAACAACAGTCTGTATCGCGACCACTGGATCGAATGCGAAACCAAGCTGAAAGTTGACAAAGGGGGCAGCGACCGCCGGTATGCCCTGAGTTATCGTATCGGTGCGCGGCTGCATGCAAACAGGAATATTAAAAGTATTGTCTACGTGGGGTTGCGTCGTGACCGGACCGATTTTGAAGAAAAGCGATTTTCACTTATAAAAAATACCAATTTCGAAATCCGGGTCGATTGTGCAATCGATACGCTTCAATTTCAGAAATTTTCCTGTGAAGCCGGTAAAAAATATCCGGTGCATTTCACGGAGCACAGCATTGCACTCGGCCTGTCGATTGGCATGTCACTGTTTGCGGCCAATCCGTATAACGGCAGTCTCGGTGATACGTTTTCCGATTCCGGACCCGCGCCGATTGCGCGCCTGCTGGTTGCGTTTTAGGGATGACCGTCGGGTGGGGATGAGATACCGGGCCCCCGGTATCCGAACTCCGGCAGTCGGCATTTATTTTATTACTGATGGCCCGAAAACCGCTGAAAGTACCCATATTCCGGGAGTACTATCCCGCGCAGGGATCATTCGGTGTCGGATTCCGCAACAAGTGGCGGAAGCTCGGACAGCCGCATATTCATACCGGGCTTGAAATCGGCGCTGTTCTCAGCGGTAAAGGACGCATGTATTTGAACAGTGAGTATTTTCCGCTGTCCGAAGGTGATATTTACTTTACTGATGCAATGATACCCCACGGACACGAGACCACCATCGATGCACCGCTGCAGTTTATATTCGCCTACCTGAATTACACCTCAGTATTATCGTGCGATCCGGATTCCCGTGATATCCGGCTGTTCCAGCCGTTTGCCGCGGTTCATTCGGGAATCCCGCCCGTGGTTGCAGGAACGAAAAAAGCACAGACAAATTTGAAAAGCGCGCTCAGGGAATACCAGTCGAACACGCGGTTTGCCGGGCTCCGCGCCTGGTCGCAGGTGCTGCCGGTTATTATCATGATTGCGGAAAAAGTGATCCCCCTGATCCGGGAAAATACCGATACCGTATGGGTGCGCAAAAACAGAATTTTGACCGATGCAATCAGTTATATCCGCGATAATTTTCAAAAACAACTGACAGTTGGTGATATCGCACAGCGATGCGCGTGCAGCGAATCGACACTGTCGCACACGTTCTCCCAGTCAACCGGCTCCTCCCCGATCGACTACCGGAACACGCTCAGAATCGGCCATGCCGTCGAGCTGCTCTCCTCAACCGATCTCCCGCTTGTTCAGATTGCCGATGAATGCGGGTTTAATTCCTATTCGCAGTTTCGACAGATATTCAAGCGGCTTACCGGCAAATCGCCGGGCAGGCTGCGCAATTCCCGGATTTATTATGGATCAACGAGGTGAGTGCCATGTATATGTGCGGGCTTTGCGGCTTATATGCCCCCTGCTGAAATACAGATAATCGATCACAATCAGGTTTTTTCTTTATCAGGGAGCTTCCCCGGCCTGGTTCGCGCCTGCAAACATGGCGTGGAAAAAATTTGCATCGAAAACTGTAACTGCGCGTAATAAGAATTGATTTAATAAAATGATTTCTGATTGATTAAACCAGATATCTACACTATTTTAATTGCAAATGCTACTCACATCCAGGCAAGGATATATCGATGCACTTGTTTGATACGGGAAAAATCGCAGGAATAGTTGCCGCGCTTATCATTCCTCTCTACGCAGCAATAAACCTTCCAGTGGTAATCGACAACAATATGGTCCTTCAACAGGGGAAAAATGTTCCGATCTGGGGAACAGCCTCTCCGGGAGCATCGATTACCGTGCAATTCGCCGGGCAAACAAAAACGGCAACAGCCGGCGGCTCGGGTGACTGGAAAGTGTTTCTTTCTCCCCTGAATGCAAATGCAGCATCGCAGCAGATGACTATTTCCGGTGATGGCTCGAATATCACCCTCGACAATATCCTTGTCGGCGAGGTCTGGATCGGATCGGGACAGTCCAATATGGAATACAGCCTGCAGGAAGGCAAAACCACGCAGGCGATCTATGATGAAATCATTGCTAATGCACCCTATGATAATATCCGGATTCTGTGTGACGGGCGTGATCTTCATCAGCAGGCCACCTCCTGCACCTGGGAAATCGCCAGTGCATCAAATCTCCCGGAATTTTCTTCACTGCTGTTCCAGTTCGGCCGGGAGCTGGGTGAGCAGCTTGATGTTCCTGTGGGATTGATTGAGGCGGCAATGGGCGCGGTGACCGCCAGCTACTGGGCGACAGGCGACATGGTTGACGGATACAATTCCTGGATGGAAGAGGAGTGGGAAAAAGATTCTTCCGCGGCCGCGCAGGCCGGTGATGCGGTTCCGCCAAAGCCGTTTTCAGCGAAATCGACCTCGAACCAGCTCGGAACAGGATACCGCGACATGGTTGAAGGACGTATCGAAGGGTTTGGCGTCAGGGGTATTTACTGGGACCAGGGCGAGTCCGGGCCGGGCTATTCGACAAAACAGATGTTTCCGATCATGGGAGCGATTATTTACGGATGGCAAATACGCTTTGAACAGGACGACCTCTGGTTTATTTACAATCAGAAACCCAACGGTGGCGGGCCGTCGTTTCATGTCCCGACCGGCGCCGAGTGGCCGCTCTCGTTCGGGAAAGTGGTCAACCAGGACTTGCCGACCAGCATCGACAGCTCCATGGATTCGGTCATGTCGGGTTACTGGTTTTACGCGGGAATCCAGACCCACGATTACACCATGATCGAAAAATTTCCCCGCACACTCATGGCTAGCTCCGCGGATTTGAGCGAAGGCTCTCACCCGCGGAACAAAAAGGGCAATGCCCTTCGTGCAGCCCGGGGTGCGCTGGGATATGTGTATGGGAAAACAGATTTATTCACCGACTATACCGGTCCGCGGTATGACGGCTACTCTCTTGAAGGCTCATCGATCCGGATTTATTTCAAACATGCACAAAGCGGGCTTGCTCCCGCGCAGATATCCACGCTGCAGGGATTTGTTATCTGCGGGCAGGACAGTGTCTGGCACTGGGCCGACGCGCGGATCGAAAACGACACCCAGGTGGTGGTCTGGAACGACAGCGTGACAGCCCCCGTTGAGGCCCGCTATGCGTATTCCCGGAATATCTCATACTGCAACCTGTTCAATAACGACAGTATTCCTGCAGCCGCGTTCCGCACAGGACAGGAACGAATGTATTACGTTCCCGGACAGGAAAGCCTGCCGGTACGCACACAATCGGAACAATATCGGGTATTCTCCGAGCATATCAGGATCGGTTCCCGGTGGATTGCAGTGCCGGGATCACAAAGAGGAACAACGCTCAGAATTCTCACCTTGTCCGGGAAAACGCTGTTTGAAAAAGCTCTCCCCGCGGAGGAATTTCGAATCGACACTCAATCTGCCGGGATGCCTTCGGGATGCTATCTTCTGCAGTTCCGCAGCAGAGGGTATCGTTTCCACCGCGTCATGATACATCCGAATTGACATTCGGCGCACCGGTTATCAGGGAACCGCTCAGCAAATCCCGTGCTGCAGGAATCGCACTGGGCACCGCCGGCGAGTGGTATTTCAGCATCGCCGATACCATGCTGTATCTGCGCACCACCGACAGTTCCTCACCGGAGAATAAAAATATCGAATGGACTGTGTATCATACCGGCGTTTTAATTGACAACCAAAGCTTTGTGCGCATCGAAAACCTCACCATTGCATACCATTATGAGTATGGCGTCGATCTCCAGGGCAATTCATCACATATCGAGCTTTTCAACAACGACATAGTCAATGTAAACGGCATCGGCATCCGGGCAGGCGGCAATACCGAAAACCGTATCGAAGGCAACACAGTTGCCGACTCGAACTATTATAGCATGGAAATCCGGTCCGATAACTCGGCAGTGTACAACAACATCATTCGCAGGATCGGCATTGAGCCCCGGCTTGGCAGGGACGGTCTCAGGGGGATGCTGCAAAGCACGCGGCCTTCAGCTCGGCGGGAATGTGGTTACGGTGCAGTAGGGACCACTTCCACCGATATCGGTCGAGACGATCACCCGGTGCCTTCCCGAATTCGCCTGAGCGATAGAAATAAAAGCCGAAATAGGCATAAAGGTGAAATAGACTGCCGCAGCAACTGTCAATTATTTCATCATCATAAGAAATTGAGGATTATGTCCGGCATGAAAGATGAAAAAAAATGTTTATCTGGTAGTAGGCCCGTCCTTCGGCGGCGCCGTTGTGACACGCTCAATAATGCTGCCGTCAATTTCAACGGTTTTGCCGTGCGTCTGCCTCCGGCGGGAGCTGCGCGTGAGAATGAAATCCATCATTGCATGCGCCGCGGCGCCAAGATTGAAATTATAGCTTG
>WJKA01000613.1 GCA_014729375.1 Chitinivibrionales bacterium | reverse complement strand
ATTGTGTACATTCCTTGCATAATTGCCGACGTGTCTTTCGCATTCAATGCTTTCATAATATGAACATTATCCAGAATTGCGGTGTAGAAATCAAAATGGGCCTGCATATCCGCTGTATCGGCTAGTGCATACAATTCATATCCCCTGGAATCTATGCTGGTGAAACGGACATGCTCAGACCAGATATTAAGTGCTGTATCGCTGTATGATGCATTGATTTTAATCGCAAATAGGCTGTCGATAACTGTTTCCTTTTTCATATGAACAATGCCATAAACCGGATTAGATTCAACCATGAGGTGGTATGAAAAACTCATGTCTCTACACCAGCCTTGCGCGTCATATTTTGAACGATTGATCGAATGCCGTATAATCCCGATTATTGCATGGCATACGCCGCTCGTATCGCGAAAAGTATGGTGATTTTCTTTGACTGTTTTGCTTGTCCACGTATCGGGTATTTGCGCTGTAAAACCGATTACCGGATCTTCAATTAATTGCAATGCCGCGCATGGAAGTATTGCGATTGCTATAAAGTGTAGACAGCGGGTAATGCTCATTGTGACACCCTCTCTTTTTCACTTTGTTTCTATGTTTTGAAGTGATTTTTTTTCATTTTTCTGATGGATTTTCCGTATGTTCTCGCTCGATCCGCTTATATTCCTGTGCCGAAATATTCAGTTTCTGCAGCAGTCGAGTCAGCACTGTGCGGTCAATGTCCAGTATTTGCGCTGCAAGGCAGATATTACCCCCGGCTTTTTTCAGCGCCTGATGAATGACTTGCCGCTCAGCCTGTTCCCGGGCCTGTTTCATGGTTTCGCAATGGTCGCTGTAACCTGGAGCGTCCGGCAGCGCCAGATCTTCCAGAGCTATTACCGTTGAAGAACAGAGAACCGAGACCCGCTGCATGCAATTTTGCAGTTCGCGTACATTTCCGGGCCAGGAATAAGCAAGAATGGCCTTTTCGGCCGCACGGGAAAACGATTTAACCTGCATACCGTATTGCTGTGCATACAGGGTTATAAAATGTCCTGCCAGCAGCAATACATCCCGGTCTCGATTACGCAGCGGCGGTAAATCCAGCGTGATAACATTCAAGCGGAAGTAAAGGTCTCTGCGGAAACGCCCTTCTTCAACGCGCTTTTCCAGGTTGACATTTGATGCGGCGATAATGCGGATATCGACCGGAACCGGTGTTGAAGCCCCGACCGGGACAACTTCACGCTCCTGTATGGCCCGAAGAAGTTTTACCTGCAAACATTGTGGCATCTCACTGATTTCATCAAGGAAAAGGGTTCCCTTGTTCGCACTCTGCAACAGTCCCGGTTTGTCGTTCTGTGCGCCGGTAAACGAGCCTTTGACATGCCCGAAGAATTCACTCTCCATCAGCTCGCCGGGGATCGCACCGCAGTTGACCGCGATAAAAGGGTTTGTATGCCGCCGGCTTTTGCGGTGTATCAGGCGGGCGAGGATTTCTTTGCCCGTGCCGGTTTCTCCACACACCATAACCGGCACATTGCGCTCGGCAACCTGGAGCGCCTGGATATGTACTGCTCGCATGCTCTGGCTTTGATATACCAGGCCATCCCGCTCATGCGCAAGAGATTGTTCCTGAAGTTGACAAATAGAACGGGCCTGGTTCTGCTTTCGGGCAGCGTTAATCAGCAAACTTGAAAACAGTCGCCGCAACTTTTCGAACACTTCCCGGTCGCGGTCGTTGAACGGTTCATGCCCTCTGAGCCTGTCAAGGTATAGAAAACCGGGCGCGCCGTCGTTTTCGTTCTGCAGCGGTGCGCAAAGAATCGAGCGGATATCCTTGATCGCCATGCTTTCTTCAACCGGCATTTGCGTGCCTGGATCAATATCCGAAACGAGAACAGTATGCATTTGTTTTTCAGCCATATTCAGGGCGGTTATGCTGAAACGATCCGGCGGTGCTCCGGGAGGAAAAACACACATAGCGTTTGTGGAACCATCGTGGGGGTTCTTGCGCATAAGGCGAACCCCGTCACATCGCATCATAGCAGCTAGTATCCTGACCAGCTTGCCGGCGACCCGCTCGTGATCGTTTTCCGAAAGCAGTTCGGAAAACACGTCGACTACTGATGAAAACAGGCGCTGCAGTTCTGAAGAATCGTTGCTGTTGGTACCAGAATTACTCCTGTCTGCTGCATTCGGTTCAATGGAAGCGTTAAAACGTAAGACGCTGTTGCCGATCCGCAATGAATCGCCGTCGGCCAGCACGGCATGGGAAATAACAGGTTTTTTGTTCAGCGTTATCGAATCACGACCGGTCAGGTTTTTAAGTTGATAGCGTCCTAATTTGTATAATATGCAGGCATGATCGGGAAGAATTTCCCTGCCGGGGAGCCTGATATGTGAGGATATGCGGGATCCAATGGTGGTTACCCGCTTGGAAAGAGACACGACGCGGCGGTCGTTTCCCGGCGTTTCAATCGAAATGTTCGGGGCCTTTGTATCGGTATCGTTCATTCATGGATCCTTCGTTTCTGTAAATCTATTACTCTGCGCTCGAAAGGAAGAATCGTTAGCGGCTCTTCCAGAAGCACGCTGTTTTTTATCCTGAGCGTCCAGTAGTGTTTACCCGGCGGTAGTGTTATTCCGGTATCTGTACGGAAAATTGCTTTGTTGTTGATATACAGCTCCGCCGATTCCGGGATATTGACAAAATCGACGTATCCGGCCGGCTTGTTGACTTCTGCAGATTTCTCAAAAGGCGGATTCTTTCGTGCCCGCACCCGCGGTGTGCTCAAGGTCTGAGAGTCAAGAAATGTCGGGTGGTTGTCGTGAACAACGCGGGGCATAGTCATGGCGGTCGGTGAAAATAACCCGGCCCATTGACTTAAAAACCAGAATGCCGCAACAATGGAAACCAGTATCGGCAGCGCGTAGAGCATTCTCCGGCCGTACCCGGTATTCACCGGCAGCGATGGAAACTCTTCAAGCGCGTGGAGCGCATCCGCGCAATCGGGGTCCCATTCCACGGCTTCGCACAGAAGTGAATAGGCCTCCCTGCGATTTCGGGAGGAGCATTTTTTTGCGGAGCGCGTACACAAACCGGCCATAGATGAACGAAAATGCGTTTGAATTATTGCAGCAAGGGTCTTGTAGTCGCCTGCGTGAGAAAAGCTTCCTTCACAAGCGATACGCTGCTGGATGCTTTGTATCGAAGGACGGTTTTCCGGATTTGGATCCAGGCATTTTTCGCAGAGTCGCCGCAACCATTCCGGTGATTGCGAGGGCCAGGGAAGTTGCATGGACTCCACTGCCGTTCTGTCGATTCGAATGCCGCTCCATATAGTAAAAAAGATGATTCCCAGTGCAAAAATATCGGCCGGCGCTGAAGCAGTTTTTTCATTGCCGGTTATTTCAGGAGCCCGATAAAGTGGTGTTACGATCATAGTTCCTGCTGCGATGCGATACACGGGAGAAGAGCCGGGAGCACCGGGATCGATAAGCCTGCATGCACCGTCACAGGTGACAAGAATATTCGAGGGTTTGAGGTCGCCGTGGAAAACGCCCGCCACATGGCAGGATAGAAGCTTTTCTGCAACAAGTGCCATCGTTGCAGTCCGAATCGACTCTGGAAAGGTGTGCACGGGAAGCGTTGCCAGCGATACTCCCCGTATCCATTCCTGAACTGTCCACAAAGCATTTCTTTCTGTAAAAACATCATACAGGGCGGGAAAACAATCTGATGTCCCACCGGCGAGCGCGGACCTCTGTTCAAGGAGTTCTTTTGTTTTCTTTTTCTCTGTGGGTTTTTGTTTTTTAAGCACCACATATCTATCCAGTGATACGTGGTACGCGCGGTAAACAACGCCCTCACCTCCTGAGGCCAGTTCCAGCAGCCCGGTGTATTCTTTACCGATCAGAGGCATTGTTCGTTCCTTTCCTGAGGGCCAGGTCTGCACGAGTGAGCCATCGTATAACCTTTGGATCTTCAGGATTAAGCTTCAGTGTTTTCAGCCACGATTCCCTTGCCGATAATATTTCACCTTCATGCCATTGCACGAGTCCCAGGTTAAAGAATGCAGACGGGTCGCTGCTGTCGGCCACTGTGGATTGTATAAAAAAATCGCGTGCATGGCGGATAAATCCAAGGCGGTAGCTTAAAATGCCGGCATAATTGAGAATCTCTCTGTTTCGTGGATTTTCCTTTGCACCGTCAATGCATACTTCCAGTGCACGAAGCGAGTCGCCGGCCTGCGCAAGTGCACCGGCAAAGCGATAGCGTGCAAAGGCAAGTGATAACCGCACCGAATCGGTTGCATCAAGGCGCAGCGCGTATTCAAATTGCCGCATGGCATGGTGCCAGTGCCCTGGTGCGGCATTCCCCTCCAGTTCCATAGAAATGCACTGTTGAAGAAACGCGCGGGCAAGGCCGTATCTGACCGGAAACGACTCCGGGTTCTTTTTCAAAGCTTTCTGAAAAAAAACAATGCTGTTTTCAAAATCACCCAGGGCAAGACAAGCCTCTCCTTTCTCCTGCAGTCTGTTGCCGCATCCAGGAGCCAACAATAGCATTGATATGATACCACAAAGTAACTGCATATGTTTTCGGGTATTATGCATGAATTTTTCCTGCTAAAATTTGATAGTCCAGGTTGCTTTCGGGGCTATTTTTCGATATCCATACGAAAAGGGTGAATCGGCATCCAGTGTTGAGTAATTGTAAACGAAAAATGCACAGAGACAAATCCGGCCGAAGTAACGGGTGTCTGCGATTATGCACGGCCTGAGTTCACCGCGTACATCGATACGTCGTTTACTCAATCGCTTGTATTCCGACCATGTGCGCTGTTCGATTGCATATCCTGCAATGGTGGCAGTGTCGGTTTGTATGATATAATCCTTTTCATCTGAGCGGTTAAAGAAAAGAAGGGCCGGAGGATCGCCGGCATTGTCCCACTGATATTGCCATGGATACAGCGTTGTGCCCACACCGCAGGTCGCGGTCAATGCCCAGACATTGGAGAGCTGCAGTCGTGCTTCAAGACTGGAAAAAAGGTCGGCAAACTGCGCCTCGGGCATTAGAGATCCAGTCGGCGATGACCCATTCGGATAATGATTCAGAGCACCGATATCCCGAAACCCCAGCGTATCCGGAGTTGTATACGTCGAGTCGGTATAAAAATCCGCGTATTCGATTTCACTGCCTGGT
>WJKA01000612.1 GCA_014729375.1 Chitinivibrionales bacterium | reverse complement strand
CCATAGTAATGCTCGGCGAGCTTGATTGTCAGCACCGCCCGGTAGCCGCAGGGATCGGAATCCGGGTCCGACCGGCCGAACGCAATTGAGTCTTCCAGAAGAACCTCATACCAGTTCGCCTCGGAAATCTCTTTACTTTTACGTGATTTGTCGTGATAGACGATTGCCATTTCGTTGGAAGCGAATTTGATATTCCACGACGCATGTTGAGGGATAAGAAGCTCGTCGATAACCGTATAATCCGCGGATGCCATAATATCGCAATAGCGGTTTAGATCCGCAATTTTCCGCGCACAGGTTCGGCTCCCGGCCGCTTCCCTGATGACGGTAATATCAGGATACTCTTTTTCAAAAGCGGCGGCTATTTCTTTGAACGGGACCGCAAGACTTCCGGCATGAAAAATAATCAGCTTTCCCGAAAGCGGCCCTGAAAAATGAGTGGATGCAAATAATAGAATCAGCAATAACACAGATCGATTATGCATTTTCATTGTACTGAAACACCCTCCTTTGAACCTAAACACGGGCGGCACGCCTGCGGGTACCGGACAACAGCCAATGTTTTGCTTTCTAATATACACAGTTTATTTTATTCGTCGTTATGTTCTGCAAAGCATATCCAAAAAAAATAATTTATCATACCGGGAGGATTCATGAAAAGGGTTCTATCACCATTGCTATACCTGTTGGCCCTGGCCCTTATCTCAGGGTGCCTGGAAAATCCGGCGGAAACTGAGGATATAATTTCTTCACGGTCGTATAAAGGGCACGAAAGCGATGCTGACGCCAATAATTTTGTCACCGCCTGTCCGCAGGCTTTGAATACCCGTCTTGACGACTGCATTCTTTGTCATACCGGCGGCGATATGCCGAATTCAAAAGGCGGCCTTACGCCGATAAATGCGTGCGACTACTGTCACTACCTGGCACGTGTCGACAGTTCATTATCGCTTTCTCTGAATTCATACGGTACTGCATACTACAATGCGGGGCGCAGTATTGATGCAGTCAAATCAATCGGTGATCTTGACAGTGACGGTGATTCATACACTAATGCGCAGGAAATAAGCGCCAATTATTTCCCGGGCAACGCACAGAGCAATCCGGACAAACCGGCCTGCCCGTTCATCGAAATAACCCTTGCGGAACTTCAGGCAATGCCCGCGCACAGCCAGTTCCTTCTCGTAAACGCACACAAGCAGCAGTATGACGATTATGCAACGTATACAGGAGTTAAAATATCCGTGCTTCTCGAACAGCTCGGGATCGATACGGCCGGTGCAACAGGTATTACGGTGTTTGCCCCCGACGGATATGCAAAAACCTTTTCGCTGAACCAGGCATGTATGGAGTATCCGAAAAGCATATACTATGCGGGTTTCGATGATGAAGGACTGGGGCAGGACAACGGTTTTGTCAGTTATCCGGATTCCATGCCGTACATCACGTTACAAAGCGGGGATACGATTCCTGATAATCAATACATGCTCCTTGCCTATGAGAGGGATTTTGCCGCTATTTCGACTTCATACCTCGATCTTGTTGAGATGCGTATCCAGGGTGAAGGTCCGTTTCGTCTGGTCCGTCCGCAAAATCAGGCGACCTTGCCCGACCGCGGTTCCAAGTATCTCGAAGGGCACACGGATTATCTGTGCGATGAAACGTATGATCATAACGCTGGAGACATGGTTCGCGGGGTGACGATTATCCGCATTGATCCAATGCCCGCAGAATATGAAGAGTTTGATACTATGAATGCCGGGTGGTCATATCTTGAAGCGAAAAATCTCGTGGTATACGGTCATGGCGTCAACTAGGTCTGCACAATTTTTTTTTATTGTTCAATGCGCGTGGTGTATTTCTATCTGTACCGGGGCCGGGAATGGCGCGGCAGTTCGGGAGAGGCCCGACACGAATTCGCTTTCGTTTTCCGGTTATGGTCAATTCTGGTTTAAATACGAACACGTCGAGAACGGGAAATTCCATCAAACTACCGGCGAGCAGGCTGCGCAGGAAGCCACCGGATTTTCCATCAACCGTCTCAGACTCTTTTTCGGTGGGTTTGTTCCCTCAACCCGTGCGTTTTTCTCAATAGGAGCCAGGCTTGAAAACAGGATCGAACTGCTTGACTGCTATGCCGGATGGTATTTCCACCCATTGCTGCAGGTGATTCTCGGACAATGTAAAGTGCCCTCGGCGTCTGAACTCCTCCAGGCGCCATCACAGACAGATTTTATTTCAGTATCCCGTGTATCCGCTGAAATGGCCGAATGGATGTTTATCCGGACGCCCTATATCGGCCTTTATGAGAAGAGCCGGTCGTATCGAAGGGACGCGGGGCTGAGTATCAAGGGCTTTTCTGCAGACTCTTGTATTGCGTATCACTGCATGATCGGCAACGGCTTTGGTGCAAACAGGTTCATGGGGGGATATGAAAAGCACCGGTCCGGAAATTTTTTTGCGAACAAGGCCGGAGATTTTTTCTATGGCATACGGCTTGATACGCGTGCAATACCTTTTATCAGGCTTGGTGCGGCGGGAAGCATCAACAGGCATGAAAATCTTATCGCCAACGATACGAAAACGGTCCGTCATTTTGACAGGCGCAATGCCGTAGCGGATATCGATTTTCATTTTCCTTTCAGGATACAATTATCAGGACTGTATGCGCTTGGCATGGTGGGAGATAATTATGCGGGAAGTGCAAAGCTGGAAAAGAATGCACTTGACTACAGTGGATTTTCCTGCGCACTGATCGGCGGCGCTTTCTGGAAAGAGCGAGTCTGCGCAGGAGTCCGTTTTGACCGATATATGTATGAATTCGATGAGAATACGCATGAATATGCTGATGATCAGGTGACGATTGGAATTTCTTTTACCCATAAACCTGCGCTTTTGCTGCAATGGAATTATATTTATAAAAAGTATAAGGAGCAGTACAGACGGGGATTGGATGACAATATCCTTGTATTAAATGTACGGTTCGCATTTGCCCAATCATACCGGAAGCGAAACAATGGACAAGGATAAACTTAAACAGATGGCCGCAGACCCCCAGTACATCGAAGGTATTTATAATTACTGTGATCGGTGGTGCGAGCGCTGTCCGTTTACTTCACGATGTCTCAACTTTGCTTTATCCGCCGAAGAATTCAATGATCCGGAAAGCCATGATATTCGCACTGATGCATTCTGGAAACGTCTTGAATCGATTTTTGCACTGACAAAAGAGATGATTTCCGACTGGGCCGAGGAGGAAGGTGTTGATTTTGAATCTTTGCAGCTTTCCGAGGCCGGAGATGAAACAGAGCGTCACATGAATGAAGCGGCGAATCATCCACTGGCGCAGCGTGCCCGCTCATATGCGACTATTGTGGATGAATGGTTTAAAAAGAACGAATCTGTTCTTGAGGATAAAGAAAAGCAGATTAATCTCCTTTCGTTTTTTGATGCGGAGAACAGGCAAAAAAGAGATGAACTTGTCAGTTTGAGCGACGCTCTTGAGGTCCTTCGGTGGTACCAGTTCCAGATATTTGTAAAGATAGTCCGCGCGCTTTCTCGCGACCCGGAGCTGGAAGATGATTTAAGCGAATTCCCTAAAGATTCCGATGGTTCGGCAAAAGTATCCCTGCTGGATATCGACCGCTCGATCGACGCCTGGAGCACACTTCGAAAATGTTTTCCCGGGCAGGGTGACGAGTTTCTCGACATCCTTCTCCACCTCGACCGCCTCAGACGGGGCATTGAAAAAGAATTCCCCGATGCACGCAGTTTTGTGC
The DNA here is from genome assembly GCA_014729375.1 of Chitinivibrionales bacterium. Lineage (GTDB taxonomy): Bacteria > Fibrobacterota > Chitinivibrionia > Chitinivibrionales > WJKA01 > WJKA01. The sequence continues at coordinate 7,165 of WJKA01000612.1, read as the reverse complement.
GTCCCGGGTTCGATGACGGGAGAGGTGATGAACTCCTCCACACGGAATCCAGGGCAAATGCCGGAGTCAAGTGATATCTGTTCCAGTCTCACCGGTTGATTTCCGACTGCTTTTCTTTGCAAGCTTAATATATCCCACCGCTGTTTTCCAGGTGATGTCACGGTTCACGCAACAGCCGGTTACTATTTCTTTGCAGCGCATAAATTCTTTCTCGGAAAGCATACCTCTGAGCTGGTCTCCAAGTGACCGTCGTTCTTGATTGGATGATTCCCTGAACCAGAATTCGATTTCCCCGTGCGTAATCCGTTTGGGGCGCTGTATGGTTTCCGTAAAGGTATGCATAGCATATTCCGCCCGATAAGGAAACTCTTTTTCGAGCGATTCCATTGTCCAGTTGACCATTGGATCGGTTGTGTCGTCAAAAAGCTCATTTTCTGCGTCCGCAAATTTCTTTTTCAGTGAAGACTCTTTTCTGGAGAATGTCACGATATCCGACAGGCGCTGCCCAAGCCGGGGAATTGTTTCGGCCAGTGCAAGCACCCCGCCCGGAGCGAGCAGCGATGCAATCGAGCAGAGCAGTCCTGCTTTATCCTGCTGTTTCGCCAGAATGCGTCTTCCCACGATTGAGGTGAATGCAATAGTGTCGCCTCCGGCCTGTTTGATATCACTGGTAAATGTGTCCCGGGTTGTTTTGAGTATGAACGGCCTGCCGAGTGCCGGGAACCGCCCGGCCATGGTTACCAGTGTCGAATATTCACTGTCGGTGTGGGCAAGCGCCCAGACGCCTCCTTCCCTGATTCTACGTTGAGCCTCGAATGCAATCAGGCCGGTGCGCGCATGAAAGTCGAGGACAAGGCTATCCCTGCTGATTTCCGCGAGCTCGAGGACCCGGTCGCGGATTTCAGCCAGCCCTGTTTCCGATGACGTGCGTTTGATCCAGGCGTTTCCCGCGTGTTTTGAGTTGTCCCCCGCGTGTGGGGTGAACGGATCCGGATCTTCCTGCTCGACCATGGCTTCAACCCGGGCCTCCCGCAATCTGTCAACGCGGACTTTTATCTCCTTTTCGCGTCCCTGGCCTGAGGGCTGATAAAACATTTTATTCTGAAGTACATCGGGTAAATACTGTTGCGCGACCCAGTGGTCCCGGTATGCGTGAGGGTACAGATATCCTTTTCCATGCCCGAAATCCTCACCATCCCGCGATGCATCTTTAAGGTGGTCGGGAACATCGCCGGCTGTTTCTTCTGCAACCGATTTCAATGCATCAAAGAAGGCAAGCGTGGAATTGCTCTTTGCCGCGGTGGCGAGGTACAGACATGCCTGTGCCAGATGAAACCGGCCTTCCGGAATTCCAACATATTCGAAAGCTCTTGCCGCGTTGACAACCACGCCCAGCGCATCAGGATCGGCCAGTCCGATATCTTCGGATGCCAGGATCAACATCCGGCGGAAAATAAACCGGGGGTCTTCGCCGGCATACACCATACGGGACATCCAGTACAGCGCAGCATCAGGATCAGAGCCGCGGATCGACTTGATAAATGCGGAGATCGTGTCATAATGAGCATCGCCGTCCTTATCATACAGCACGGCTTTGCGCTGTATCGACTCTTCGGCAACATCCCGGGTGATATTCACCGTGCCTTCTGTATCCGGCTCTGTTGTTTCAACGGCGAGTTCAAGCGCGTTGAGCACCCCGCGCGCATCCCCATTGGCAACGGTCACCAGATGATCCAGCGCGCCGTTATCGATACGCACATTTTTTCTTCCGTACCCTCGTTCAGGGTCCTTAAGCGCCATCCGGGCAACAGTACGAAGGTCTCCGGCGGTAAGACTCCTGAGCCGGAATATGCGCGAACGCGAAACCAGCGCCTTGTTCACCTCGAAATACGGATTCTCGGTTGTCGCGCCGATTATTATAATAACGCCGTTTTCCACATGCGGCAGCAGTGCATCCTGCTGCGATTTGTTAAATCGATGCACTTCATCAACAAAAAGAATCGTGCGTTTCGAATAGAGAGACAATGATTTGTGTGCTGTTTCGATCGCGGCGCGGATGTCCTTAACACCTGCAAGTACTGCGTTGATTGAAATAAATTGCGCTTTTGTCGTATTGGCGATTATCCGGGCCAGGGTGGTTTTTCCGGTTCCGGGAGGGCCGTAAAAGAGTACGCTCGAGATCTGGTCGATCGTTATTGCCCGCCGAAGCAGTCTTCCGGGGCCGATTATATGCTCCTGCCCGACAAACTCATCGAGTGTGCGGGGCCGCATCCTGTCGGCCAGCGGCGCATTCTTTTCTATAAAGCCTTTCCCGCTGTGTTCGAATAAATCCATATTCCATTTCAATCCATACCGGGTGGTAGTAAAATATACTTAATAGTCCGCTCTAATCTCATTAAGCAATCCGGCCTGCGTGTTTCCGCCGGGCATCCCCCTTTGCCAGGTTCATCGCAAACAAGTTATTTTCATCATGCTCTTTACCGGCAGGGGCCGGTACTGATATGAGTACACTGATTGAAACCTGCAGGATTATCTGCACGGGAAGTACAGGTAATCCGGGCAATGGTTCTGATCGACCGGCAGCAGGATGTACGCGTGAATATAATTATCATCGGCGCAGGAACAGTGGGTTTTGCCCTTGCGGAGTATCTGAACAAGTACCGCCATCATATTTCGGTTATTGAAACCGATACCGCTCTGTGCGATCAAATCAATTCAAAGCTTGATGTTTTTACAGTCAATGCCAAAGGAAGCAGCCCGGCTTCCCTGAAAGCTGCGGGAATTCAGGATGCAGACATGATAATCGCGGCAACACCCGATGTTGAAACAAATCTGCTGGTCTGCAACTTTGCCAAGCAATACGGTGTTGAGAGCCGCATTGCGCGGGTGAAATCGGGCGAATTCACCAGCGGAGAAACCGGCATCGACCTTGGTGAACTGGGCGTGACCCATGTTGTCGAGCCCGAAAAAGAGGTTGTCAAATCAATCATTCAGTATATCGAACTGCCCGGTGTCATTGAAACTGCGAATTTTCAATCGGACAATGTCTACCTGCGCGGGTACAAAGTAACGGAATCGATGCCGCTTGCCAATAAGACACTCGCTGAAATTAACAAGCTGGCATCACCGGCGCCGATGTTGATCGTTGTCATTTTCAGAGACGGCAAAAGCATTACGCCAACCGGTGCGGAGCGCTTGCTTCCCGATGACCAGATTGTTGCGATTATGCCGAGAGAATCATTTAATACGTTCCGCCAGCTCCTGGGAAAAAACTCCGAAAAGGTAAAAAAAGTCATTATTTCCGGCGACACGCTTACCGCGCTTGATCTTGCCGATGCATGCAAGCCGTTTGCAGAGCGGACTATTCTTGTGGACCCTGATGAGCAGCATGGTGTTCTGGCCGCGTCAAAGCTGGAGGGCATAGAGGTTCTTCATGGCGACTGCACCAATACCGAAATGCTTCAGGAAATCCACATCGAAAACACGGATTTTTTCATTGCTGCAGGCGAGGATACTGAAGATAATGTCATGTCGTGCCTGCTTTCAAAAGCTGAAGGTGCGGCCGAGGTCATTGCGGTTAACAATACCGACCGCCATGAGCGTCTTTTTCAATCCCTTGGTCTCGATCATATAATAAATCCGCGAAAAATAACCGCGCAGCGGATAATCAGCAGCATCCTTCGCATGCCGATAAGCGCACACCTCGGCCTGGAAAAAGCGGACATACAGGTCACCAGGTTTATTGCCGAGAAAAAATCGAAAATAATCGGCAAACCGCTCCAGGAATTCAAGGAAATTTTCAAGCGTTCGATTGTTATCGGCGCGGTCATGCGCGGGGACCATGTCATTATCCCGCGGGGAGACACAATTATTCTTGCCGACGATGAAGTTCTGGTTTTGTGCCAGAGTTCAAGCCATAAATTTGCCGGAAGGCTTTTTAAGGCCGGCGTTTCACTTTCGGTCTGATTCCCGGGAAACCATGGATTTGCAAACCTGCACACCCTGTTTTTATTTGAACCGGAAGGCGGTTCGGTGAATAAACGTTTTGTTTTTTATGCAATCGGAAAGCTGCTTCAGGTACTTTCGCTGGTGCTTTTTATTCCCTTGGGCATCGCACTTTACGAAGCGCGGCCGCTTGTTTTCCCCTCGGTATTGTTCGATTCGACGATCGCAGGGTTCGTGCTTTCAATCCTGAGCGCTTTTTTGTGCGGAACGCTGGTAATACTTTCCGGACGAAAGGAAAAAGAACGCGGCGGTCTCAGGGAAGGGTTTGCTATTGTTACGCTGGGATGGCTCCTCTTTACGCTTTTCGGCTGCATTCCTCTCTTTGTGTATTTCATTTCAGAGAGCGAGACTATTTATCCCGGCCTGGTCCTCCGGATGTTTACGGATGCATATTTTGAGATTATGAGCGGTTTCACCACCACCGGGGCCACAATCCTTACCGATATCGAGGTTTTCCCCCGGGGAATTCTTTTCTGGAGGAGCATGACCCACTGGCTTGGCGGCATGGGCATTGTTACCCTGGCACTGGCCATTTTTCCGGCATTCGGGGTGGCGGCGTACCAGATGTTCCGGGGAGAAGTACCCGGGCCGACCTCGGAACGGCTGTCCCCGCGGCTCAGACAGACTGCTACAATTCTGTGGGGTGTGTATGTGCTCCTGACACTGGCCGAAACAGTGTTGCTCTGGCTTGGAGGAATGTCGATCTTTGAATCATGCTGCCATGCCTTTGGTACAATGGCCACCGGCGGCTTTTCCACACGTAATGCTTCAATCGGAGCATATAACAGCGTTTATATCGACTGGATTGTTACCATGTTCATGTTTTTTGCCGGCATGAATTTTATCCTGCATTACCGGATTTTCTTTTCGCGTGATTTTACAGTGCTTCAGAAAGACAAAGAATTCAGGTTCTACCTGCTGGTTATTGTTGCCGTCATAATCAGCGGATCAGTTCTTTTACGCATTAACGGGATCAAGTCACGTGACGACATTGCCCGAAGCTACCGGAACCGGCCTCTTTCCACGCAGGAACTCGACCAGAAAATGGAAACCGAACAAACCCGAGCAAAATCTATTGCAAATGCAGTCCGCTTTGTAACATTCCAGGTCGTTTCAATTACCACAACTACCGGATATTGCACCGCGGATTTTGATGTCTGGCCGGATTTTTTGCGTTTTGCCCTTGTTGTTCTCATGTTTTTCGGCGGATGTGCCGGTTCCACCGGAGGAGGTATGAAAATGATCCGGATCCTTGTGGTGGTAAAAACCGCGTGGAAAGAAATCCGCACCATGATTCAACCCCGGCTGATTTTGCCGATAAAAATCGGTAAAAATGCCGTTGATGATAAAACGGTCGCCAATATCCTTGGTTTTTTTGCGCTTTTCCTTCTCCTTTTTGTGCTGTTCTCTGCAGTTATGTCCTTTATGGTCCCTGATTTTACAACTGCAATTACCACGGTCGTAGCCACCATGTGCAACATTGGTCCCGGCCTGTCCGGGATCGGCGCTACTGAAAATTATGCCTGGATTCCGCTTGCAGGCAAATGGGTACTGATTCTCTGCATGCTGCTGGGGCGCCTGGAAGTTTATACCGTTCTGATAGCATTTGCGCCGATATCATGGAAAAAATGAACATCTGAAACCACATCACCGCCCGATTGCAGCCGGAGCACAATGTTCCCGGATTAACCGTGGTGAACCGGAACCTGCTGCCGCAAGTATCAGGACTGCTCTGCGTATTTCTCAAGCACAGTATTATGACAAAATGCAAGCGGCAATCGACAAGCCTCTTCAATAGAAAACCACCTGCCTTCAGATACCTCCCCGGGCTGGAACTGCAGATCTCCACGTGCACGGCCCTTGAAGATAAGCACTACGTTATGCACGCCGATATCCGGATATATCTCATCAAAATAGCCGAAAAATGACGGCTCGAGTTCAAGCCCGGTCTCTTCCTTTACTTCCCGCACAACAGCGTCGAGTGCGGTTTCATAGCTTTCAATGTGTCCGCCCGGAAGGCACCAATGTCCCCTGAACGGCGGAATATTCCTTTTTGTAAGCAGTACCTTTTCACCATTGTTGTCATCGTTGAGTATAAGTGCTCCTGCCGTTGCGTTCGGCATATTCTCATTCCCTTCCCATACTTATTATCCTGAATTCCGCAGTTGAATTGCGGCGCTACGCGTAAGCTGTTGCGCAATCTTGAATTGCGAAAAGCCTCGCCTTACCTCCCCGGGCAGGACTACGTTTTTCACAACTCAATCTCACACAACATCGTACACGTATCATCCACACTCAACTGCGGAATTCAGGATTATTGTAATTCCTTCAGCCGGTTTCTGATCTCCTTTAAAAATTTCGACTCCTTGAAAACATACCCGCCAAGAAGCGCAAGCGACTCAAGCCCCTGTTCATTGCGCGCGGCACTGAGTGAGGTGCTCCAGTCTCCGGCAGCTTTTGCTTTTTTCAACAGGTCTACGGCTTCGTCAAGATGCTCGCTTGCAGACCAGCCGTCAAATCGAAGGTCGCCTAAAATATCAGCCAGCGAACCCTTTAAAAGCTCCCTGACTTGCGCATTCATCCTGAACACATCCATAATTTCCTGGCTTTTTCGCGCAAAGTATGGCGCACGTATGCGCTCCTGCGGTGAAATAACTCCATCCGCCTTGGCAACCCCGATATACAGATGAGCAATCCCGCGCGAGCGCAATTCTGCCGCATGTCGCTTGTCCATTTTTTCTCCCTGTGTGATAAGTATCACAAGTCCGGTGTTCCTATAAACTAATTCTTTGATATGCCCCGGCAAAATGACGCCTTGCAACAGCTTGATTTTAATCTAAATAGCAAACACAGATATGCAGACCCCCGCTTGCGGAAATAATTGTTCCGTTTTTCATTGTGTTAACCTGCTATACTCAACGCGCCAATGGGAAAAATACAACCAATTACACAAGGGAGGGCCGCATGGTCAACTATTCATCACTACTCGCAGTGCTCTGTGCGCTGTTTCTTTTCTCCTGCTCCGAATCAATCAATCCAACATCCGCTGAAGATGAGCAGAACCAGCCGGGAGACATAAGTTTGACAATCGACATGGGGAAGCTCGGTGCACTTGCTAAAAGCAAGGCTGTTGAACTTTCAAAGCTCTATATTACCCTGT